>CATJRT010000135.1 GCA_949742895.1 uncultured Eubacteriales bacterium
AGCGCGGACAGCTTTGCTGTCCGCGCGGGCGGGGGGTTCAGGGGCGCGCCGCGCCCCCGAACGATATTTCGATCCATTGCCGGTCAGTCGGGCAGCTACGTGAAAGAGGATGCGGTGTATGCTTTGCTCATAGTCAGGTCTCCTCGTTTTCGGAATGAGACTGTGCGCTACCCCGACTCAGCAGAGCAGCGCACAGTCTTTCGGTCCATTGTGTTTTGTTTTTTTGGAGTGCTACAGTTCGGCAGAGGATAGACTTCGCCCTTCCTTTTCTTTGATATGCCCTCGCGCACTCTACCCTAAAATTACAGAGTCTGGGTACGGACAGATAGAAGGAGATAGGCAATTATGCTAATCACGCTTAAGTCCACACATATAGTTTTCGAGTAATTAATACTCCGATAATATATACATATATCCAAATAAACAAATACATCATAAATCCAGCAGTTTCACTAAGTGATGCAATACAATCCATAAGATAAAGAAGTATTACAGTAGGAATTATTAACCCCCCAAACATTAGTGCTGCGACTTTTCCGACATACACGATCCATTTTGAAATGTCTAACGGCCGTGTACAGAAGAGAATAGTATAGGCACCTCGGATAAATTGAATGAAAAATCCAAAAACTGAGAACCATGTATACCACGGGTACCGCATCTCTGCATCTCTCCCTTTAAAATATTATATTTCATTTACAAATCCACAAGCTATATGCGCTTTACTCATCACGCCGTATATCAAAATAAATACCAGCACCGATGCCGAAAGCAATTGATAGCCCTAACCCCTTCCCTTTTATATAACCTGCAGAAGCCCCAGCGCTTAATATGTCAAATTCTCCCGTGGTAACAAAGTAATAACCATTAGCAATGGGAATTTTGAAGCAGCCGGTAGCTTCGGTTAATGATGCTTTTGCGTTGAAACCAACAACGTCACTACTAATACCTAAATCAGCCTCACCATGGATAACATTAACACCAAATCCACCATATTTTGCATCATAATCAATCGATATAAAACCCAGTACAATCTCAGCAAGTGTAATTCCCCAAAAATCTGTCTTATTAAGTTCTGCATCGATTTCAGTGCCTACCACTAAACCTTTGAGAAAATCCCAGTCCAAATATAGTATCTTTGCAGTTGCAGGCCCTTGTTTTTCGTACCATGCACTTATTTTAGGCTTATCGGAATCGCAAGTGGAAAACTGAAAATAGCTTTGAATACCTTGCTCAATAGTCTTGCACATAACAGTACTAAATCTTTGAATTAATATCTGTATATCATCTATTGTATCTTCTGATATATTTATGTTCACAGCGTCTGTTTGTGCTAACCCCTTATTTAAAAATTCGGAAGCCACCCAGCCAACCTGCCCGCCAACTGAAACCTTAAGCCAATGATACCCATCTGCCGTTTTGCTTTCGCCTAAGCTGGTCACTGGCGTTCCATTCTTCAAAACCTCAAGGGTCCTACTGCTCAAACTCGGAGCCGCACGCAGTTTTAAGCCTGCTGTGGCATTTACTGTATACGTCGTTCCAGAGTCACTGGAAGGATTCGGGTTGCTGACAGGTGTTGTACTCGGTGTGGTGGACAATGCGCTTCGCAGGTATTTGCTGGAAACCCAGCACTGTTGCCCATTTACCTTTACCTTCTCCCAGGTATGTCCGTCCCTTGTAATAGAACTGCCTAAACTGACCACGGTCGTGCCTTTGTTCAGCGAACCAAGAACCGGGCCGTTCAACCCAGGTGCTCCGCGCATACGCACACCATTCTCTGTCACTGTCAGTTGGCTCTGTGTTGCGCCACCGCTACCACCGAGAGTCAGATCCGGCATCGCCTGCATCAATCCCAACGGATCGGTATACTTCAGCGGATTATCCACGCAGTACAGGTACGGCATCAGACTCATCGGATCGGTGATGCTGCCCTTCACCGGGTCCATCGCCACGAAGCGCTTGTCCTCCGCAGAGTAGAAGCGCGCCTTGGCGTAGTACATCCCCAGCACGTCGTCCCAGTCGTGGCCTGTGTAGCTGCTCTGCGGGTAAATGCGCCGGTAGCTGCTGGTGATGCTCAGCGCCTCGCGGTAGGTCGCCTCGCCCCACTCGTTGTAGTCCGCGCGGCCAACCACGCGGCCAAACTTATCGGTGAGATTCGTGGTGCTGCCCAGCCGGTCCTGATGGGTATAGTCCTTCAAAATGTCCTGCTTCACGTTCTGGCCCCACCAGTTCGTCCCCTCGCTGGTGATCTTCACGCTCAGCCGGTCCAGGCCGTACACCCAGCGGTAGTCGAAGCCGCCCTCCTCCTGCATGACCAGCGTCTCGCGGGTGGCCGTGGTGTAGTCCACCACGTAGCTCTCCTTCACCACCTCCGGTTTGTCGATGCCCGTCTCCACGGACGGGGTCTCGCTGTGGAAGTCGGTGTAGCCGTGGCTGTTGTCCTGCATGATGAGCTCCCGGCCCACGCGCACGCCCAGGCCGTTGTAGGTGTACAGGCTGCGCTCGCCCTGCTCGTTTTTGCCGTCCACCAGCCGGTTCGTCTCGTCGTAGACGTAGGCGGCCACGTTCTGCCAGTCCATGCCCGTGGTGGTGCGGGTGTACTTGTCCTCGGAAATGAGATTTCCGCGCCCGTCGTAGGTATACTCCCAGCGGCAGGTGCCGATCACACCGGGGATCACACCGCACTCCCTGGACTCGTCCAGGTGGACGCCGTTGTACTTGTACTCCACGCAGCCGTCCTGCTCCTGCCGGATGAGGTTGCCCAGGCTGTCATACTGGTACGTGCGGGTGGTGTTCACCCCCACGCCCTCCTCGTGGGCGGAGACCAGCCGGTTCAGCGCATCGTAGCCGTAGGTGGTGGTCAGGGCCTTATTCCCCGCCGTGGTGTCCCGCTTGTACTCGGAGATCAGGTTCCCCTCCGCGTCGTACCTGTACTCGTACTTGGTGGAGACCTTGTTGTTGTGGAACGGGTCGGTATCCACCGTTTTGAGCAGGTTTCCTTCCTCATCGTAGGTGTAGTCCTCCACCCAGCCGTTGGGGTAGGTGAGCTTCGTGACATTGCCCGCGTCGTCGTAGGTGTAGGTATACTGGTCCTTCTCCGCGTCGGTGACCCGGAGGAGCTGGCCCAGCGCGTCGTAGCTCTTGGACACGGCGCTCCCGTCCGGGTAGGTCAGGCTGGTCTGGTTGCCCACCTCGTCGTAGGTATACTCCACCACGTTCCCCTTGTGGTCCGTGACCTTGGTGAGCTGGTTGAGCAGGTCCAACTCGAAGGTGGTGGTCCCCAGCCAGTCGTCCATGCGCACCAGCTCGCCCACCTTGTTGTACTGGTAATTTACCTCCTTGGCCCCATTATAGTTGATATTGGCCACCAAGTCCAGAGAATTATAGGAATATTCGGTGACGTAGCCGTCGCCGTCGGTCTTGGAAACCAGGTTGCCGTTGCCGTCGTAGACGTACAGCTCCTCATGGCCGGTGGGCTGGACGACCTTGGTGACGAGGTTCCGCCCGTCGTACTCATACAGCGTCACCTGATGCTCGTCCTGTTCATGGAGCCCGTCCACCCGGTGGAGGTCCATGGAGATGAGCTGGTCGTTGGCGTTGTAGGCGAACACGGTCTCATTGCCCAGCGCGTCGGTGGTCTTGACGATGTTGCCGTTTTTGTCGTAAGTGTAGGTGGTGGAATTGCCGTTCTTGTCAGTGACCTTCACGATCCGGCCCCCGGCGTCGTAAGTGAAGGACTGCACATTGCCCCGGCGGTCGGTGACGGCGGTGGTTCGGCCCAGGGCGTCGTAGGTATAGGAGACCGTCCCGGCCCTGTCCTTCACGGAGGTCAGGTCGTTGTTCGCATCGTAGGTGTAGGTGGTAGTCACACCGTTGGCGTTGGTCTGGGTGGCCACATTGCCCACCGCGTCGTAGGTGTAAGTGGTGGAATTCCCCTTGGCGTCGGTGACTTTGGTCACCCGGTCCATGGCGTCGTACTCGAAGGAGGTCACGTGGCCCAGAGCGTCGGTGAGGGAGGTAAGCCGCCCACGATCGTCATAGGCGTACAGGGTGACGGCCCCTTCCTCACCCACGGTCTTGACCAGCCGCCCGTCGGCGTCATACTCGTTGGTGGCTACATTGCCCTCGGCATTGGTCCGGCTGACAGCGCGGTCCAGGCCGTCGTAGGTATAGGTGGTGGTGTGGCCGTTGCCGTCGGTGACGGAGGTGACGTTCCCGTTGCCGTCATAGGTGTAGGAGGTCGTATAGCCCTCGGCGTCGGTGTAGCTGCTGAGCTGGTCCCGGGCGTCGTAGGTATAAGTGGTCACGTTCCCCTCGGGGTCGGTGGCCTTGACGAGGTTGCCGTTGGCGTCGTATTCGGCGGAGGTCACGCCGCCGTTGGGGTCGGTGGCGGTGAGCACCCGGCCCAGCTTGTCGTAGGTGTAGCTGGTGGTGGAGCCGTTGGCGTCGGTAGTAGAGAGCAGGTTGCCGTTGCGGTCGTAGACCCAGGAGGTCACGCCGCCCAGGGCGTCGGTCTGCTTCACCAGGTTGCCCACCTTGTCGTACTCATAGGCGGTCTTGTGGCCCAGAGCGTCGGTCTGCCCAGTCATCCGGCCCGCAGCGTCATAGACATAGGATACGGTATTGCCCGCCTCGTCGGTGGTGGTGAGGGGGTTGCCGTTGGCGTCGTAGGTGTAGCTCACGGTGGTCCCGTCGGCGTTGGTCAGGCCCGCCAGCCGGCCCCTGGCGTCGTACAGGAAGGTGACGGCATGGCCCATGGGGTCGGTCTGGGAGACGGGCCTGCCCATGCTGTCATAGGTGATGGAGGTCTCCAGCCCCAGGGCGCTGGTGGTCTTGAGGAGCTGACCCGCCGCGTCATAGGTGTAGACCGTCTTGTGGCCCAGCGGGTCGGTCTTGCCGGTGAGATGGCCGTCCGCATCGTATTCATAGCTCCAGACGTTCCCGTTGGCGTCGGTCTCGCTCACCAGGCGGCCCAGCGCGTCGTAGGACCTGGAGGCGCTGTAGTTCAGCGGGTCCTTGGTGGACACGATCCGGCCCTCGGCGTCGTAGGCGTAGGTCCAGGTATTGCCCCGACCGTCGGTCACGCCGGTCTGCCGGTCCAGCAGGTCGTAGGCGTAGGTGGTGGTGTTTCCCTCCGCGTCGGTCACCTTGGAGAGGTTCCCGCTGAGGTCGTACTGATATCTGGTCACGCCGCCCTCGGGATCGGTGACAGAGGCCACATTGCCCCGGCTGTCGTAGGCGTAGCGGACCGTGCTGCCCTCGGCGTCGGTGACGCTGGCGACCCGGCCATTGGCGTTGTAGGTGTAAGTCGTGGCGTTCCCCAGCGCGTCGGTCTGCTTCAGCAGATTGCCGGCGGCGTCATACTCATAGCCGGTGACGTGGCCCATGGGGTCGGTGGAGGAGGTCATGCGGCCAGCGTCGTCGTAAGCGTAGGCGGTGACGCCGCCCAGTTGGTCGGTGACGGTGAGCACCTGGCCGTTGGCGTCGTAGGTGTAGCTCACGGTGGAGCCGTCGGCGTAGGCGATCTTCGTCACCCGGCCCAGAGCGTCGTAAGTATATTGTGTGGCGAAGCCCAGCGCATCGGTGCGTTTGGTGGAGCGGCCCAGGCTGTCGTACTCGGTGGAGCTCTCCGCGCCGCCCGGGGTGGTGGTCTGGGTCATGCGGCCCAGCGCGTCGTAGGTGTAGGTCGTGACATTGCCCAGCGCGTCGGTCATGGAGGTCATGCGGCCCGCCGCGTCGTAGGCATAGGTGGTCCTGGCCCCGGTGCGGTCCGTGACGGACAGCAGGTTGCCGTTGGCGTCGTAGGTCCGGGTGGACGCATTGCCCAGAGCGTCGGTGACCTTGGTCACCCGGCCCGCGGCGTCATAGGTGTAGCGGGTCACGCCGCCGTTGGCCCCGGTGGAGGACACAGTCTGGCCCATGGCGTCATAGACGGTGGAGGTCACACCGCCCGCGGGATCCTTGGTGGACACCAGGCGGCCCACTTTGTCATAGGTGTAGGTCCAGGTGTTGCCCGCCGCGTCGGTCATGGAGGTCATGCGGCCCTCGGCGTCGTAAACATATGTGGTGGTATTGCCGTTGGCATCGGTGGAGGCGGCCATGTTGCCGGCCTTGTCATAGGTGTAGGTGGTGGTGTTGCCCAGCGGGTCAGTGACGGCGGTCACATTGTTCTGGGCGTCCCGCTCATAGCTGGTGACATGGCCCAGCCAGTCGGACTGGCTGGTGTTGAAGCCGTTGCCGTCCACGGTGTAGGTCTGGACGCTGCCGTTGGCGTCGGTCACCTTCACCAGCTTGCCCGCGTCGGTGTACTCGTAGGCGGTGACGTTCCCTTGGGCGTCCTTCACGGAGGTCAGGCGGCCCTGCCTGTCGTAGGTATAGGTGGTCTTATTGCCCTCAGCATCCGTCATGGAGGTGCGGTTGCCCGCGTTGTCATAGGTATAGCTGGTCACGTTCCCCAGCGCGTCGGTGGTGGCGGTGAGGTCGTGGCGGCGGTCGTAGGCATAGGACACGGTGTGGCCCATGGTGTCGGTGACGGAGGTCAGATTTTTGTCCCCGTCGTAGGTGTAGCGCACGGTCGCGCCGTCCCGCCCGGTGACGGAGGTGACCTGGTTGTCCCCGTTATAGGTGTAGGACTCACTGGAGCCGTCCGGGTAGGTCACCTTGGTGACGTTGTTATTGGAATCGTACTGGTAGGAGGTGGTGCTGCCCTCCCGGTCAGTCTCGCTCAGACGCTGGTTCAGCACATTGTACTCGAAGGAGCGGGTACCCCTGCTGTCAGTACTCTTGACGATGCGGCCCTGGTCATCGTACACGATGGAAAGATAGTAGCCGTTCTCGCCGGTGCAGGTGTTGGTGCGGGCGTTGTCATCATAGGTGAACTGGAAGTTCCCCTGGTCCCTAACATACTGGCTCACTACCCGGCCAGCAGCGTCGTAGGTATTGCTGACGTACACTTCGCCCTTGAAGTTGGTGACATCGGTGAGGAAGCCGCCGTCGTAGGCATAGCGCAGGCTGTCCCCATCCGCGTTCTCCACGGAGGAAAGATAGCCGCCGTCATAGGTGAGGGCCAGGGAGCGGCCCACGCTGTCGGTGACGCGCTCCATCTGGCCGTCGGCGTTGTAGCTGAACTTCAGCACGCCGGAGCTGTTGGACACGCTGACGAGCCGGCCATCGGAATAGAAGACATCCACCACATTGCCGTCCTGGGTGGAGATGGAGGTCAGGTACTCATTGTCATTAAAGATGTAGACGGTGCCGTCCTGATGGGTCAGGCGGTAGCCATCCGGAATCGCCTCAAAGGTAAAGGCAGAGCCGGCCTTGGCGCGGTAGGACCCGTCGTAATATAGATTAAAGTAGATATCCTTCCCGCCGGGGAGGGTCACCTGGGCGTAGAGGGTATCCACGTGGAGTTCGATGGAATAGTTGGTGCTCCAGCCCAGACCGAGGCCGTGATCCCGCGCGGCGTCGGAGGACTCGTAGTACCGGGTGAAGGGCAGGTCGTACTTCCCGTACAGGGAGAGGTCGGTGTAGTTCCAGCTGAAGCTGCCCGTGAGCAGGTTCACCGGGTCGGCGGGGTATTCATAGTGCATCGTGGGGAATTCTTCCGTGGTGAGCTGCTCCGGCATCTTGTTGTTGACCACGTCGAAGGCCAGGAAGCTGTTATAGAGCTTGTTTTTCTCCGTGCAGGGCTGCATCACAATGACGTACTTGCCGTCGGTGTAATCGACGTCGGCGGCATTTCCGTCCTCGTCAACGACGGAACCGTCCCACACCAGATAGTTCTGGATCTTGCCGTCCATGGAGGGCGGCGCATCCGTCAGCGGCATGGCCTGGTCCTGTACCTCGTCGTCGGACTGGGCCTCGGGGTCCGCGCTGGGCGTCTCCGCGGGCTTTTTCATGGGGATGCCGTCGATGCCGATGGCGTTCACCCCGCGCATGACGGTCGCCTCCCGGCTGCCGGCTATGCAGGCATCGACGATGACCTTGAACTCCTCGGGGGAGAAATCCTTGAACTTGTGGTAGTCCTCGCCGGAGGCGGGGTCCTCCTCATAGTTCTCGGTGACCCGGTATCCCTTCAGGTAGCCGATTCGTTCGCCGAGAAATTCCTCCGATACCTCTGCATTATCCGCATTATACGTCAAAAGGGTCGGATTTTCCCACGGATACTCTGTTTTGGCACGATAAAGCACCAGATCCACAGGCTGCGAGAACTGCATGGAAAAGGCCAAAATGGTCCATTCCAGGTTCTTGCCGCCGTTGTCCGTTGTAACTGGCGTATGGAAAAAGTTATCTGAGTTTTTATAAAAATAGGTCGAAATGGGCCGCTGGTTTGCCACGCCATAGAGCTGCATATTCTTGAACACGGCGTCGTCTACGCCTCTGGTATATGTTGCCATCGCCGTTACCGGCAGCATGGTAAGCACCAGCGCAAAAGTCAGGATGAGGGATATCACCCTGAAAGATCGTTTTTGGCCTTTCATATTCAGGCTTCCTTTCTCTTGTATTTTTTGCTTCTGTACAGCTTGGTACAATTTTTGCCTGCCTGACCAGAGCATTTTTTGTCTCAACCACTCCTTTCGTTCAGCGTCGGATCATATCCGCTCGCACGACTCGATCAGCGCTTTCCCGTAGGAATACGACCGCTCCTTCATGCCCTTCCGTGTGACAAAGGAGATCAGCAGGATCCCCAGCGCAAAGATATAGAGCGAGATGTATTCCGGGAACGGATGGAGGAACAGCCCCTCTGCGCTGAAGTCCGGGATCAGCCAAAGCTCCCGGAACGCCAGCAGGGCATAGATGACGATGGCCACCGGCTTGATCCCATACAGGTTGCGATAAAAATGGTATTCCTTTAACTGCTGGTACACCCGGAATTCCTTCTCGCGGTCTGAATTTGCCCGGTTTTTCAGGCTCCGGACTGCAGCGTCGTACTGCCCGTCGGACTCCGCCGTCTCATCGGACGCCTCCAGCGGGAGCGCCAGACCAAAGACCTCGTTGATCCGCTGGTGGTACTTCCGCTTGGAGACTGCGCCGATGCTCGGGTCGGAAAAGCGCAGCAGGATAACGGACGGCTTTGCCCCCAGGCGTTTGTCCATCCGTTCCTCGCAGCGCTTGCCCATGTCCCGCGCCAGCCGGTACAGCAGCGAGACGGCGGCCACCAGCAGCACCGCCATGAACCCGGTCTCCACCAGCCCGGAAAAGGAAAAACCTTTTGCCAGCGCGGCAAAGAAAAGCGGGATGGAAGCGACGATCACCGGCATCACCCGGGACTGCCGTGTGAAATCGTCAAAATGTTCGCTCAGTTTCACCATTCCTCGACCTCATCGTAAAATTCCACAGGGGTCGAGCTGCCCCACCCTCTCGACGGCATATTGCCATGATGGTACTGGATGATATGCCCGGAGGCATTGTAGACCTTCGTGCCCCGGCGCAGATAGGCATTGGTCACCATCCGCTTGGGATGGTCGCTGCCCTGCCCGGTGCAGACGATGGCCTGCTTCCCGGTCTCCACACCCTGTTCCACGATCTCGCCCACCATCCGGTCCATAATGGAGGGGCTGACGTTGTGGCGGCCGCCATGATGGGGGATCTCGTACAGTGTGACGTTTTCCCGGATGCCCTTGCCGGTGCTGTCCGCATAGTCCATGGCCTGCGCCAAGCCCCTGATGCCCACGTCGCCGGTCAGCATGAAATACTCATCATCCATCTCGCCGAGGATGACGGTGCTGGTCTCATTGTCCGGCTGGGTCGAAACGTTTTCCCGGAGGGAATCGGCATTCCAGGCTTCCGCGATCCAGTTGAGGACACGCTTGGCAGCTTCGGCCACACAATGGAGCAGACCGGCGTTTTCCTGCTCAGACACGCTTTCCAGCATGGTCGTCTTTTCGGACTCGGCGATCATTTCGAGGTAGAACTCCTTGCTGGGCGAGAGGACGGTGAGCTTGTCCGCGATTGGCGTGCCCTCGAACGCACTGCATATCTCGATCCCGCGCTCCTGCGCCATCTCCTCAAGGGCTGCGGTCTTGTCGTAGATCGTCCTGAGATGCTCCGCCAGCGTTTTTTCCGTTATCCTGTGGTCGTTGATACGATCATAAAGTTCGCCGGCGTAGTCCCACGGGCAGTTCATGTACAGCTTGCCCACCTCGAAGTTCTCCAGGATGGTCCTGAGCCCCACGGAGTGATCCCCGTGGGGATGGGAGCAGATGACGAAGTCGATGTATCCGCCCTCCTGCCCGTCGAAATAATACTGGATCATGTGATCCTTCAGCGCCTCGCCGTAGGCAGAGGTGCCGCCGTCGAACACCCCGACGGTATAGCTGCCGTTCGGGTTTTTCCACCGCATGCCGATCGCGGTAGCGTCATCGGTCTTTTTGTTGACCCCGATGAAGTCCAGTTCATAGGCCATATCGATCGCCTCCTTTGGCCGTGCCCCTTGCGGAGCGGGTCAGTTTGAGCCTATCCCATTTTTGTGCGGCATCGCTTCCTTCCGTGCTGTAATGACCTGTTGGGCGACCCTGCCCGGCATTTTTCGATGATCTCCGCCTTCATAATATATATTGCCTGAGAAAGCAAGTCCTGACATAAAAACCGAAAATTTCATAAAAAACTTTTTTGAACAGGATCTTCAGCCTATGATATATATAGTTATTATCCGTTTTCCATCATGGCTCAGAGCGACCACGACCGTCTGGGCAGTCAAATCATCCAAATCCTTGACCGGGATAACATTGCACTCTTGTTTTGACATCTGGTATACCGGTACATCGGGATCAACATTAGCGACAAACTCACTGATCCCGTTTTGCGTGATGAGCAGCGGCCCTTCATTATAGTCAATAGAGCAATTCTGGTA
>CATJRT010000136.1 GCA_949742895.1 uncultured Eubacteriales bacterium
CGGCGCGTCGGGCCGGATCATCATGTCCAAGAGGCTGTTCATCCCCGTACCCCCTTATGAAATCGGGTCCAGCCACTCCCGCCGGGTGAAGGTGAAGGGGTGGGTGGTCTGGCCCGTCTTGCCCGCCTGGAAGTCCATGATGGTCTCGTCGTCAAAGCTGACGTTGTAAAGGGCTACGCGCTCTGCGCCGAAGGCGTCCGGGTCAGCCAGCTTGGCCACGATGGTGGCCCGGCTGTCCCGTCCGGCGGTGAGCTGTCCGGCCCTGTCCACGTTGCGGGTGTAGACCTTATGCACCGTGATAGAGCCGGTGCCCTTCATGCCCGTCACCTTGGAGCCCACCGCCATCTCGCCGCACAGGTTTACGTCCTCCTTGCTGAAGGCGAGCTTGGCCTGGAACGCGCTCAGCTCCGCCCAGAGCTCGCCGTCCACCCACACCTGGCCCCAGGTGCCGGAAATAACCCGTTGATCCAGCATTTTTACCCCTCCTTAAATCGTGACCGCCACGTCGATGTCCTCAATGGCGTCCAGCAGCTTGCAGGCTACCTTGAGGAACACGTGGGAGCCGGTGTCCGCCTCCCGCAGGGCCTGCCCGCTCAGCCCGTCCGTGTCCATGCCCAGCCCCGCCAGGTAGCGCTCCTGGGCCTCCAGGTCCAGGTCCACGGTGTATCCAGGCTGTACCAGCCCCTCCTGGGCCAGCCCCATGAGATACCCCCGCACGGCGGCCACAAGCAGCAGCTTGTTGTCGTAGCTGTTGGCGTACCGGCCCACATATCCGTCCTCCGCTGCGGCGGTGATGTCGGTGCGGATGAGGTCCATGACCTCCACCAGCTTGATTTTCTTAAAGCTGTCCTGCACGCCGTCCCCGGTGGTGGTCAGGCTGGTCACGGCCCGGTCCAGCTTCACCCTGCGCCCGTCCCATTTCAGGGCGAGCTGGCCCGCGCCCACCGCCGCGTCGGACTCCTCCCGGGTGAGCCGGGCGCAGTCGGACAGCTCCGGCAGGGGCGCGTAGGTGGCGGAGATGGTCATGGGCGTGCCCGCCAGCAGCCCCGCGATCCGGGAGCAGTATTCCGCCGTGGTCCACACGCCGGTCCCGTCCGTCATGCCGCTGCCGGTGAAGTTGACGACGGCGCAGTCGTCCGCCGCACAGTTGGGCAGCACCGCCTTGAACTTGGCCCCGTTGTCCCTGCGCTGGGCCTTCACCCAGGCGGCAATCTGTTCCGCCTCCTCAGCGGTGCAGTCCGCCGGGCCGCAGAGGTAGTCGAACGTCTGGGCCGCCATGTAGTCCAGGGCCGCGTCCAGCCCGTCCTCCCCGCCCATGGCGCAGACGATGACCTTTCGGGGCGGGGCCGTATAGCCCAGAAAGGCGCGTCTGATGTAGTCCTGGTTTTCCTGGCTCAGCTTCGCCGGCGTCTGGGCGGCCTGGCTCAGCGCAGCCGGGGGAACGCCGGACTCGTCCCGGACGATGAGGGCCACCGTCCCCTTCTCTCCCCGCGCCGCCGCGCTGGCGGCCAGCTCGGTAAAAACCACCGATACACGGGGGCTTGTCAATTTAGCCATGTGCAAATACCTCCTGTTTCAGATGCAGCCCGCCCATATCCGGCGGCTGCTGTAGGGCCATAAATTCATTGCGGCCCAGGGTATAGGCCAGGGTGACGGTAACGGCGGCGAAATCCAGCCCGTTGGCCAGCTCGCCCCCGTCCAGCACCCGCGGGGCCCGGTCCCCCACCCGGATGTAGCCGGGCAGGAACAGCCCCAGCAGCACCATCTGCCGCCGGCACAGCTCCGCCCCGTCCCCCTGGTGGTAGGCGTCCGTCTCCACAAAGGCGGTGAGGGTAAACTGGGGCCGCAGCTCCACCGTCCCGCAGCCGAAGCTCGGGAGGAGCTTGCCGCCGGACTGCTCCAGCAGGGTGCTGGGCCGGACAAAGCCGGTGGGCACGTAGCCCCGGTACACCGGCTCGCCGGGGAATTTCTCCTCCACCAGCGCCGCGATGGCGTTGGCGATATCGTTGTTGGTCAGCATGGGTCATCCCTCCAAATGGTCCGCTAAGGCCTGGAGGATTTCTTCGGCGGCCTGCTGGGCCGCCTGCCCGGCCTGGGCCTGGGCCCGCTGGTAGAAGCCCTTGCCCTGCACCGGCGCGGAGCGCCGGTAGCCGAACCGGTCCGGGCGGACCCGGTGCCCGCTGTTGACCGCGCCGGTGACGCAGCCCACGGTATATTTTGTGGGCCTGCCCCGGCGGTCCTGGGCATAGGTCCCTGCCCTGGGCCGTACGGCGGCATAGCCGCCCCCGCTGCCCACGGCCTGGGCCTGCCAGCCCCGCACCCGTCCCGTGCCGCCAATTTCCCGGTCCACCAGGCCTTTCAGCCTGGACGCGGCCTCCTCCAGGGCCTTCCGCCTTCCCCCCCGCAGCCCCTGGGGCGACTGCTCCAGCCGCCGGACCAGCCGCTCCAGCTCCCGGCAGTCCACATGGGCGTCCATCACAGGTCCACCGTCCTCTCCAGTGTGTACTCGTTTTTGTGGGGGTCCAGCTCATAGTGGGTGAGGATGGGCCATTCCACCCCGTCCACCTCCACCAGCGGCCCCGGCGCAAGCCGGACGGCCTTGGGCGCCACCAGCACCCGCCGGTGGGTGTTGAGGGCCATGGGCTCCTCCTGCCTGTGGCCCGCGTACCGCTCCGTCAGCACCGCCGGGAACCGCTCCCCCGTGGCCGGGTTCCGGCACCGGGACAGCACCACCAGCGCCGCGTCCACGGCCAGATACAGCCGCCCCAGGGGCCGGATGGCGGTGATAAGGCAGTGCTGGCCCCTCCACCGCAGCGCACTGTCTGGCGTGAGGGGCTGGCGGCGCAGGATGAAGCTCACCCCTGCCGCACCGATGCCGTGGACGGAATAGACGTTGGGCCGGGTCATCAGGCCGGCCTGGGCCCAGGTGCGGCGGACTGTCTCCCAGTCCCAGGCCTGCGGCATTTTCACGCCCGCGCTGGACACGCCTTCGCCCCGGCTTTCCGCCGGTCCGGCCTCGCTCTGGTCCGGCGCGTCTGCGCTTGCGCTTTTTAATTCCAGCACCTCCACCCGGTCGCGGAGCCTGCCTGCCGCGCCCTCTGTCCCGGTCACAGGGCCGCACCCCCCTGCGTGAGCTTGAGCTGGGTCAGCATACGCCGGAATACCGGGTTGTCCGGGGCGGCAGACCCTTCGCCGCAGGCGTCCCGCTGCTCGTATGTCCACAGGGCCAGATAGTTCACGCACAGGTCGTACTGGGCGGCGCGGGGCGTGTGGGGCTCCGGCGGGGCAATCCCCGCGCCCTCCATGTAGCCCACCGCCGCCCCATACAGCGCCGGGAGCAGCAGCTCCACCTCCGGGTCGTCCGCCAGCTCCGTCAGCTTACAGTAGGCCAGCAGCGCGGCCTTCCGCTCCCCGGTCAGCTCCATGCCGCCCCGGCGGCCCTTCCCGCTTCAGCCACGGCCTCCGCCTCCCCTCAGCCCGCCGCGCCGCCGGCGGCAGCGACATAGCCGTTGATGAACGCCCCGTCGTCCCAGGCGGTGCAGTCGTCCCGCAGGGTCCCCCGCCAGAGGGTCATGTCCTGCTCGAAGGCGTTGAAGCCGCCCACGCTGGCGGTGTTGGACACCAGCAGGGAGAAGCTCTGCCGGTCCCAGTACGCTACGCCCTCCTTCAGGTCGCCCAGAATCATGGGGATCTTTCCCTCCCCCGTGGGGATGGTGCTGTTGTCATAGGTCCTGACCGGCAGCACGTGGGGGCCGGCGCACAGCCGGAGCTGGTGGGGGTCGGCGGGGTTGGGCGCGAGCAGGTAGCGCCCGTCGCCGTCCTTCAGCGTGCTCAGCCACAGCAGGCCGTCGTCGTTGGTGATGAGGCTGCTGGTTGCACGGAAGGCGGAGCCCAGGCCCACCCAGGCCGCCAGGATGCCGTCCAGGTCCTTCAGGTCCTGGGCCTGCTTGGCCTGGATGACGGCCAGGATTTCCCTGTTGGCGGTGACGCGGGCCTCGTCCGCCAGCCACTCCTCCACGATGGCGGCGATGTTGCTGTCGCTGTCGTGGAGCAGCTCGTTGGTGACGGGCAGGTAGCCGCCCCGCTTTTCCAGCTCGTACTCCAGCACGGCGAACTGGGGCGTAGCCGCCCGGCCCAGCTTCGCCGCCTCCGCCACGGTGGCGAAGCCCTGGTGCTGGCCCCGCTTCTTGATGGTCCTGCGGCCGCTCCTGGCGGTCACGGGAATCACCCGGACCTCGTTCAGCAGGCTCTCCCTGGCCTCCCGGAGCTGAATGATTTTCGTCACGATATCCTGGGGGACGGCGTAGCCGCCGTCGGCGTCCGAGCCCTCCTGCATCGCGCCCTCCGCCGCCTTGGCCCTGGGAAAGCCCGCCCGCGCCGCCTGCGCAAAGGCCTTGACCGCCGCGCCGTAGCCCTTCAGTCCAGGCTCCGGCTCCACACCAGGCGCGGAGCCCTCCTCCGGTGCGCCGCCGTCAAAGCGCTCCTGTTCCGCCAGCGTTTTCTCCACGGCGGCGATTTTGGCGTTGAACGCTTCCACCTGCGCCATTTTGGCGGCGTGGTCCTCCATGCGCTCTTCGTCCAGGGCAATCTCCGCCGCCTTCAGGGCCTCCCCCCGGTCCGCCTTGAGCTGATACAGCGCCTGCTTGCTGATTTTCATGCTTAATCTCCTCCAAATCTGATTTTTTCCAGCGCCAGGCGGGCGTGCGCCCGCCGGAGCGCTTTTCCGTCCTTCCGGGGCGGCTGCGCCCCTTCGTCCTCCCGTGCGTCTTCGCTGCGGCGTTTGCCTTTGATGACCCCGGCGGCGGGCTGGGCCGGAACGGCCACCAGGCTCACCTCGTATACGTCCCGGATGTCGTCCAGGTCAAGGCAGCACAGCCTGCCGCCGTACTCCCGCCCAGGTTCGTGGCTGCACCCGGCCCTCTGCCGCACCGCACCGCAGATGGAGCAGGCGGCGCGGCCCACCCGCAGCCCCACCGAGCACTCCCGGATCACGCCGCTTTCGATGGCGGCGACGGTCTCCGCCGTGCCCTGCGTCCGGGGCATATAGCACCGCAGCACCAGCCGCCTGCCCTCCCCGGCCTGCTCCACCCCGGCGGCGTACACCCGGCCAAGCTGTGCGCCGGGCGTCCACTGGTGCCCCAGGAGCACCGGCCTGCCCGGATAGAGCCGGGCCATCTGCTCCAGGGCCTCCGGCGTGAAGCGCTCATAGTCCCGGTCCACGGCGGTGTCGCACGCCGCCAGCCGGAAGGTGAACACCTCGTCCGCCGTAAGCGGCCGCAGGGCCTGGGCGTTGACGAGGGCCAGCTCGTCCCCGTCCGGCTCCGCAGCCTTCCGGACCACGGCGGCTTTCTGGATTGCTTCCATGTACATCACTCCCCGTTTGTTTCTCTGCGCCCCTGCAATGCCCGCAGCCGGGACAGCTCGGCGAAGTCCTCCAGCGGCACATAGTTCAGGCTGGCGTAGCGCCCCTCCCCGCCGGGCGCGGACTCCAGGTCCTCCAGGGCCCGGATGTCGTCCACGGAATAGACCCCCGCCTCCCGCATGGCCCTGTACCATGCCGCCTGGGCGGCGGCGTCCCCCCGCAAAAGCTGCTTCAGCTCCCGCTTGATGCGCAGGCCCCCTGCCCGCTCCCGGGGCAGGAGCAGCTTCCGGCTGTCCTCCTGCTCCCGCTGGATCACCAGCGGCAGCACCGTGTGCTTCACAAAGTCGATGCTGTTCTGCTCGTTGGAGCTGTACGCCTGCTTCCCCGCGTTGAGCAGGTACAGCGGCGTGCCGAAGAAGCGGGCGATATCCGCCACCCGGTATTCCTCGGATTCGATGAACTGGGCCTCCGCGTTGCTCATGGCGGTGGGGGTGTAGGTCAGGCCGTGGTCCAGCACCGCCACGCGGAAGCCCTTTCCCGGTCCGCTGTGGACCTTTTCCCAGGCCCGGCGGATTTCCTCCTTCTTGGAGATGACCTCCGGCTCTCCGGCTGAATTTGTCACTGTGACCGTGCCGCCCAGGTCGGCGTCGGTTTTCAGCACGCCGGAGGGCCGCCCGCCGTTGACGTACAGGTCGCCCTGGTACTGCTGGGCGGACAGCCCGGCGGAAACCGCCATTGCCGCCCGCCGGAGAATGGATATCCCGGCGATTCCGTCCGTGCTGTACGCCTTGTAGTGGAGCACGTCCTCTGGGGACAGCCGGGTCAGCTCCCCCGTGCGTGGATTTGTGTAGATGTACCACAGCCCGCCCGTGCGTCCGATGCAGGGGGCCACGCTGTCCGGCGGCAGGCGGATGAGCTCCGCAGGCCGCCCCGTCCGCCTGTCCCGCCCGACCCAGGCGTAGGCGTTGCCGGACAGGTCCAGGTCGCACTGCATCAGCCGCTCGTAGTCGAAGCGGGTCATAGCCTCGTTGGGCGGGCCCCACAGCAGCGGGCCAAGGGGATGGTTGTGCAGCCGTTTTTTCGTGTCCTCCTCCATGAGGTACACCGGCAGCATGGCAATGGCGTTGGAGCGCAGCTCCACGCACCGGGACACGGCGGACAGCTTCATGGCCCGGTCCCGGCTCATGGCCGCAGCGTCCCCGGCGGTCCACCCCGTCCAGCCGTCCGGGTTTTCCAGCGCCAGCACGCCTCCGGCGGACGGTTTTACGGCGCTCTTGCGCAGCGCCCTGTCGAATATCACGGCTTATCCCCTCCCCTTGCGCAGAGGACGCCTCCGGCGATCAGCGACGCGCCTGCGGCGATCAGTCCGGCGGGCGGATAGATCCATCCGGCCCCGGTGCTCGCCAGCAGGGCCCCCAAACTCAGCAGCAGGTCCGCGCCCCAATGCCGCAGCCACAGGGCCAGCCGCCCCCGCAGCCTGCGGCTGTGCTTCTCCCGGTCCATTCCGGACCGCCTCCCTTCCCGTCCCCGGCAGAGGGCCGGAGGCATCACATTGAATAATCGCCCCGCTCCAGCGCGGCATCGAGGTCCGGCGGCGCGTTTCTGCGCTGCATTGCCGCCGCCATGGCGATGATCCAGGCCACGGCAATGTCGATGCGCCCGGTGGAGCGGTTTTTCATGGGCTTCATGTTTTCGTTTCCGTCCACGGCGCAGCGCACGTTGCCGAAGCACCACCGGGCGCAGGTGTTGTGGACGTGGAGCATTTCATGCCTGCGCAGCAGCCGCTCCAGCTCCTTCATGGGGGGCGACATACCCGCCATGGTCTGGGGTATGGCCATCACCAGGATGCCCGCGTCCTGAAGGGCCGGGGCAAGGGTCTGGGTCAGATGGGGGTCCACCCCCAGGGCCTGGAGGCTGTAGGTATCCGCCGCCTCCAGCACTGCCGCCGCTACGTCCCGGTAGTCCACCATATCCCCCTCGCACAGCCCGATGAACCCCGCCCGTTCCCAGTCCCGGTAGGGCACGTGGTCCCGGCGCTCCGCCTCCGGCGCGGTGTCCCGGGGCCGCCAGGCCCGGAACAGCGCTACCCAGGTGTCCAGCCCCGCCTGGGGCGGGAACAGCAGCACCAGCGCGGTCAGGTCGGTGGTTTTGGACATATCCAGGCCGCCGTAGCAGGTCTTGCCCGCCAGCCGCTCCCGGATCCACGCTTCCCGCTCGGCCTTCTTGGACGGCCCACACTGGGTCTTGTCGTACAGGGGCAAGGCGAGCCAGCCCACCGTCTTCACAGCGATCCACTGGTTCAGCCTCAGCCACCGGAACAGCTTCTCTCCGGCCTCGCTCTTTTTGGCCTCCCGGGCCTCCAGCCGCAGGGTGCGCAGCGACAGGTGGGTGCCCAGGGACGGATTGCACTGATACCACAGCGCCTCGTCCCAGATGTCGACCTTGGCCAGGTCCTCCGGGTCGTCGCCATACGTGGCGGTGAGGCCGTACAGCACCGGCAGCCAGTTGGGCATATCCCGCTCCAGCAGCGCGGCCTGGGCCTGCTCCATATCCTCGGGCTCCGTATGGCGCAGGCTGAGCACCTGCCGGGGGTCTCCGCCCTCGGCCAGGATGGCGCGCAGCTGGCGGGCATCCCGGATGGCCACTGCCTTCTCGTGGACCTCCCAGCCGATGCTGGTGCGGTCCGGGTCGTCGCCGGCGGTGGTCAGCACGATCCACACCGGCTGACGCCGCCCGGAGCCCGCGCCGAAGGTCATAACGTCCCACAGGTCCCGGTTGGGCTGGGAGTGAAGCTCGTCGAAGATCACGCAGGAGGGCCGGTAGCCGTGCTTGGAGTAGGCCTCGGCGGACAGCACCTGGAACCGCCCCACCATCACCCAGTCCACCCGGCCATTGTCCGCCCGCTGTTTCTGGCGGAACTCGATGCGCCGCTTGGAGCGGATGATCTTCAGCTCGCCGGAGGCCACCATCTTGGCGGTCCACGGGGCGCTTTCCAGCATGAACACCGCGGCCAGGAACACAATATCGGCATTATCCCGGTCTGCCGCGCACACATACACCTCGGCGGACATCTCGCCGTCGGCAAAGAGGTGATACAGCCCCAGGGCGGCGGCCAGCTCCGACTTGCCGTTCTTTTTGGGGATCTCCAGGTACAGGTACTGGTACTTGCGCACCAGCGCCTCGGTATCGTGCCCGACTTCGTCAAAGGGCTCCAGGGTGGAGTAGAACTCCATGATGGCGTCCCGCTGCCAGGGGGGGAGCACAAAGGGCTTTCCCGTGTCCGTGGTGGGCAAGCGCCCCACGAAGTCGCACACGAATTGGCCGCATTCCCGGTCGACAACGATCCCGCTCATTGGCTCAGCTCCCACCGGCAGCCCTGTTTTGTCTGGCCCGCAGCGCACGGGTGAATTCGTCCTCCTCCACGGGGGCTGCGGCGGCGCTCAGGGCGGGCGGCACCACCAGACGGCACCGGGACGAGATGGACAGCCCCAGCACCTCGGCGCACTGGCGGCATTGCCGGAAATAGGTGCTCTGTACTGTGGTCCACTCCTTCGCCAGCTTCTCATCCTGTTCCCGGATGGCCTTACCGGCCAGCTTATCCGCCCGCTGCCACCGCTCCCGGGCCAGGAAATACTGCCCCAGGGCGTCCCGGTCCAGCTCGGCGTACAGCCCGGCCAGCCGCAGGATTTCGCCGATCTGCCGGAACTCGGCGTGGAGCTTTTTGGGCAGCCACCGGGGCGGCTCCGCCCGGTCCGGCACCGGGACATGGACCTCCTGGTCCCGCCGCTGGTCCTC
>CATJRT010000137.1 GCA_949742895.1 uncultured Eubacteriales bacterium
CACCGCTGAAAGAGTGCGTCTGAAAGCAGGCTGACAAAAATCTACGGCTCACCGAGTGGGATATCCTCTCGGTGAGCCGTTTTTCTCTGTCTGTGGCTGGTTGTGTGGTCAAATCCAAATTCAAAAAATTAAAGCAGTGAAAAAGTGCTGAAATACAAGAAAAATCCAGCCCTTCCCGCAGGAAAAACTGGACTTTCTGGAGCTGCTACCCAGATTTGAACTGGGGACCTCATCCTTACCAACAGCGGTAGGGAATTTTTTATAATCTTTTTCATGGTTTATCGTTGTTTCCGCTCCAACGCAGTTGCTTTCCGACACTTTCCGATGATGCCTCCTCCGTTGTTTCCACACCTGTCTGTGGCTGGTTATGTGGTCAAAGCCACAGACAGCCATTCCCTCCATAGGAGAATCAGCTGGGATTTGCAACGATGGATTGCACCAGTGTCTACAAAGAAAACGCAGCAGCATCCCTGCGTCGTAATACTCCTAATCGAACCACGACATATCGCTGTAAGACATCTCGAGCCCCGCCGAGGGGGGGAGCTTTGGCCATACTCACCAAGTAATCAAGCATACTGATCCCATTGCGGGAAACATAGGAAAGGTTCCAGACAAAAAACAGTTTTACATCAGGAATCACACCGAACCCAAAGGTTCTTTCTATCTGTTTTGCCATGCTGGTTTTGCCGGAAGCGCATCACCCGTCAATGGCGATGATGGCACGTTTGTTTTGGGTGCGGAACTCGTCCAGTTTTCGAAACAGCAGAAGTTTGGATGCGGAGCGTTTTACCACCCGATAGGCTGGCCGGTAAGCAGCCCGGTATTTCGGACTGTGGGATACCAGTGGGCACCCCGCCGTGATATATTTTGACAGGTAGTCCTCCAGCTCACAAGATGGAAACCCAAACACACCTTGCCGGGCCAATTCCTGCAAGAGTCCGATTTTTTGCTGAAAGATTACATAATTGCCTGTATGGCAGCGGGCAGCCCGGACAAAGTCCACGTTCAGCGTTTCCAGTTCATCGGCCTTCAGTGCGGACAGCATGATACGAACCATCCCGTTGCCGATGTCCTCAGCCAGCAACGCGTCGGGATCATGAACCGTTGATTTGTACTCCGCCCGGAGCCAGTTCAGGCTTTGTCCCGGATCCGTAATCAGATGCCCACCGCCGAATTCATTTTGGAAAATCAGCTTGACCGCATCGCACGGAGCCATGGATGGATACCGCAGGGCGTGTGCAGTCAAAATTTCGGTCAGTTTTCGCAACATAACACAGTCCTCTCGCAATGGGCAAGGCACATCCCAGTAATTGAGATGTGCCTTGTCTCGTTTTACTTGGCAGCCGGATTTGCTCAGTCCGGGATGGTCAAAACCTGTCCCACATAAATCATGTTGGGATTTTTGATTGTATCCCGGTTGGCCTCATAGAGTTCCTTCCATCTGGATCCGGAGCCCAGTAGCTTCCGGGCAATGGACCACAGGCTGTCGCCCGCGGCCACAGTGTAGGTGTTCCCCGGTTCAGGCTGAGGGACAGGATCAGGCTGGGGGATAGGTTCGGGCTGGGGGTTGGGCTGCGGCTCGGGCTGGGGTGCGGGATTCTCCACAGGCTCATTTACCACCGTGATCCTCCCCTGGGGCCCGGCATATGCGCTGCCTACCGTGCCGCCCAGCTCCTTTTGGATATAGAGCGCCACCGCATCACGAACTTTGACCCCGTTGCCGTTATTGATATAGGTCGCGCCCTCGGCTTCCTTGGCGGCCTTCAAGGTGTAATAGGTATCGTTACCGTTCATCAGGAAGTTGTCGCACACCAGGGCGTAAGTGGCGCCGGGATCGAAGTCCTTGCCGCCCACGCTGGTGATGGTCACGCGGTTGATGGAATCAGCCTCGTAGAACTTGCCGTAGGCCGCCCCGCCATCATAATCGGCGCTGGTATTGAGCGTGTAAGTCAGGCCGGAAACCTGGGCAAAGCCCGGGCAGTCAGGGCTTTGCGTGGAAGCCTCAATGGTCTCCAGAAGCTCCTCGCCGGTGACATACAGCACCCCGATGCCCATGGGGGAGAAGGGCAGCGCACGGAGCAGGTCGGTCTGCGTAATGTCACCGGTGTAGAGGAAGTTGTCGCAGTTGCCGCCGTTCTGGATGGCCACCACAGGCAGGGATTCATCCAGCCCGTCAATGTAGTTTTGGGCATACCATGCCAGCGCGTCGGTGGTCAGGTCGCCCAGGTTGCTCTCACTGTTCCAGTTCACACTGTCCGCGCCATTGAGTACTACGCTGGAGGTGCCCGCCACTTTATCTGCCGCCGCTTTCGCCTCTGCCGCCAATTTGGCTACGGTCTCGTCGGGGGCGGATAGAGTGACGGCCTCCTGGGTGACAGCCTGCGTCTTGTTGTCAATGACCAGGGCGCCCACCACCATCTCGCCGCCTGTGGGCGCGGAGATCACGCACTCGCCGGTCATGGCGCTGTTGGCAAGGACGATATTCACATCGGCATCCGAATCAGCGGTCAGCGCCTCATCCGCTATCGTGACAAACCCGTCCTGGAGCAGCTTAGCTGCCGCGGGATCGGTGACACCCCAGAAGGTGACCTTCAGCCCGCCCTCTGTGGTAATCGTGACAGAGGGCTGGAAGGAGTAAATATCCTCCTTCAATGCGGTGACGTTGGAAGCCACTGTCTGGAATTTGGCCGGGGACTTCTCCGGGCGGTCAATGCTGGCCGCGCTGTCGCTGTAGCCCTGTTTGTAAGTAACAGCCTCCGCGCCGTCCTGCAGTTCCGCCTGGGTATAATAGCGGGTGAGGTTGCTGTGATACGGGTAGCCGGTGGTGGCGTCCGTGTAGCCGAACTCCGCCAGGCCCATAGCCGCCACATCGTAGCCCGCCGCCTCCATCAGGTTATAGACGCTCAGGCCCCTATCGGTATTGGCGGCGGCGCTCCCCTGGAGGTAGTTCCCCGCGTCCACCAGGATCACTTCCGCCCCAGCGGCCTCGTAGGCATCCGCGGCGGCCTTCACCTGGGCATAAACCTCCACCTCGCCCCGGACATTCCCGGTATAGAGGACGATGGTTTTCCCCTTATAGGACGGGTCGCTGGCCGCGAACGCGGTAGTAGCCATGGCAGAGAACAGCATGACTGCCGCCAGGAACAGGCTCAAACGTTTCTTCATCTTGTTTCCTCGCTTTCCTTTCAATTGTTATGTGAACGCAGCCGCAAAGCCGCAGCATCACCTGGCTTAGAAGTAAATCGGCAGTACCGTGACGCCTAATTCCTGGGCCGCCAGGGCCAGATCCACGTCTGTATACCAATCCGGGTAGAACTGTTTGGCAAAGGCCAGGCCGGCATATATGGCGGAGGGGGTATCTCCCCCCAGCGCCGCCTGGGAGATCACCACGACGGCCTGGTCGGGGAACCGGCCCTGCACATCCGCCTTGACTGCGGCGGCATTGGACAGGTCACCCGTACATTTCAACACTACCTGGGGCTTTTTCCCCTGCACCCAGTCATCCGTGACGGCGGGATCCGTCCGATTTGCCGCGATGTTCAGCGAGCCCGTGGCGGTAATCAGGGAACAGCTTTGCCGGGTCGTATTGTCCTGCTCCAGCTCGAAATAGACAGACACCTGCTGGCACATATACACCTGCTGGGTCTTGTTGCGCAGGGTAAAGGACCAGAACGCCAGCGGGTCATAGATCCAATGGGCGTATAATGTCACGTCCTCGTTCCCGTGAAAGATGTCCTCCGGCGTGATTTGTGCCCCATCCTCCTCCGCCGTGAACCAGCCATCGAATGTATAGCCCTCATAAAGCGGCGTGGGCAGTATGCCAAAGGCGTCCCCGTCGCTCAGTTCCAGGCGGGCCTCCTTGGACTTTACCCGCCCGCCGTTCCCATCGAAGGTAACGGTACAGGTCCGTTTTTCCTGCCAATGGGCATACAGCGTATGGTCGGCGGACTGGGTAACGGCGGTATCCGGCAGGATCTGCGTACCCCCGTTCCGAGCAGTCCACCAGCCGGAAAAGGCATAACCCCGGCGGGTGATGTCCGGCTGAATGCCGTATGGTTCGCCCGCTGTGACCACAGTGCGCACCGCGCCGCCATCCCCGCCGTTGGGGTCGTAGGTCACGGTGAGCCCGACAGCGGTCTGTACGTTGAGCTGCGTGGAGCCGTGTTCCGATGCCGCTCCGGCCTGATCGGGCCGTTGGTCGTCAGCGTTTTCCGCTGGGTGTTCCTCCACCAAGGGCGGCTGGCTGGGAGGCGGCGTTTCCATAGACGCGGGGGGCTGCGTCTCCGGCGGCGGGGGTTCCGGTGCCGGACTGGGCGGCTCAGCGCTCTCAGCCGGCGGCATTGGGGTATCTTGGGGCTGGAGTACGGTATCTGCCAGATCAGGATTGGAAATCGTCCTGGTCCGGCATCCGGCAAACAGCAACAAAGCCAGCACCGCCAGCAGGAAGAGCATGGCTCGTTTTTTCATAATGGCCGCACCTCCTATAAAGCCCGCACATAACGGGCCAAAAACCGGCCCTTCCGATCCAGCTCATCCCACACGCGCTGCCTGACCTGCTCCATAAAGCCGCGCATCTGCGCACGCTGACCGCCGCTCACGTCATGTCCGCTGTAGGCGGCCTCCTGCCATATGGGAAGCGTGGCCTCATACAAAGCCTGAAGCTCCAGCGAGAGCGTCTCCCCGATCTGCACGGAGTAGGCGCTGTATGGGAGATTGGTCAGGTTCAATCCTCCCAGGCGGAGCCAGCGCATGGCGTAGAGGAACATGGCCCGCACGGCGGCGCTGTTGTCCGGGTCGTCCAACCCCTGCCGGTTTTTGGTCCGGCGGCGCTTGAACCAGTCGCTCAGAATGGCTGGAAGGAACAATATCAACGCCAGCAGAAAGATGACCAGCCCGACAGACAGGGGGCGGAGCCAGTCCGCCTCATCCCCGTCCGATGCGGACGGCGTCTCCTCCCGCTCAAAGTTCCGCTCCTCAGGGGGCGGCTCCTGCTCCGGCTGCGTATCGGGATGCCAGTTCTCGGCGTAGGCCAAGGTATGGAGGGCCAGCACATCGCGGGCGCGCTCCTCCCAGGCGGACAGGCGGGCGTCCTCGTTCGGAGCGGCAAGCAGCGCCACCCCGCAGATCAGGGCGAACGCCGCCAGCGCCCCAATGCAGGGGAGATACCGGGCCGGTCTGTCCTGGGAGGGAAGCTCTACGAATGCCGCCGTCAGGGCCGCCGCCAGCAGGATCGTCCAACGGGGCATGGGGGATACGCCCAGATAGGCCATCCACCCCGCCAGGGCCGAAAACAGCAGGGCGGGCGGCAGCTTTTTTCTCCGGCACAGCGCCCAGCCGCACAGCCCACCGGTGAGCAGCCCCAGGGGAAACAGGGCGTATTGAATACAGCCCTGCCATGCCCCTTCCTCCGCGGCAACGGAAAACATTTCATAGGTGTATGCCTGACTGGCCTCGCTGGCGGCAAACATCCGGTTGAGCGCCAGTTTGACGCCGTCCGCCGCAACCTGCCAGCGGATCAAAAGCAGAACAGCCGCCGCGGCGGCACTGCCCGCCAAAATCCGCCGTGCCAGAATAGGGCGCAGCCGCAGAAATGGCAGGGCCAACGTAAGCACGGCTCCCGCCGCGAGTGGTAATACCCCTGTCGAGGACAGGGAAGCCATGCTGCAAAGGCAGCCCCACAGGGCGATGTATAGGGCCAGCGCTCTGAGTCCGTCAAAGGCTCCCCCCGGGGTGGTGGGCTTCCCATCAGATTCGATTTGGCAGATGATACCCTCTTTACAGTTCAAGGGACAAGGCTCCTTCCGTAAGCTGGGTATGTTGGACGGGGACATGATGTTCCTCCAGCCCCAAATCTCCCGGCCCCTCCCAGGGTAGAAGGACCGTCACGCGATTCCCATGGCACAGCGGGGCAAGATCCGGCTGTGGATAGGGGGAAAGCACGGCGATATGTGCATAGGCGCATTGGAGGTGGTTTCTTCCGTAGCAGCCGCAAACGGTGGAGTCCCCCTGCCCGAGGGGGGCGGACAGGATTCGTTCCAGCAGGTCCGCCAAGTCCTCCGCAGAATAAATGTCCACAGACTGGTAATCCCCCGAGACACTGTCCTGCCAGCCCGCAGTGTGGGGGACATCCTGGAGGATAAGCGCCCGGGACACGGAGGCGAACAGATCCAGCGCGGCGTCCATGCGTTCCAGGTCAATGGCCGTATCGGCGACGGATGTGGTCTCCAGCAGGAGCAGCATATCGCTGACGATGGGAAGGCCAAAATCCCGCACCATGACGGTATCCGCTTTCTCAGTCAGCTTCCAATGGATCTGACGGATGGGATCTCCCGGCACATACTCCCGGATGCGGAAGGTCTCGCTGGGGTCATATCCCGGCCTTTGGATGGAATACCGCTGGCTGTCGATTAGGAAATCCGCCGTGTCTGCCAAGGACAGCTCCACAGGGTATGTCTCCAGCCCCACCATGGCCGCACCCACGGCATCGCAGGGAAGTTTCCGGGCAAACAGGCCAAAAGTGTCCACAGACCACAGGCCGGATACTGATACCGTCAGCCTGCCGCAGTGAAAGGGCGTTACGGAAAACGTCGTTCCCGTCTCCTGTCCTGCGCCCACAGCGGTGGAAAACCCCAACGCTCCCTGCTCCCCGGTGAACAGATTGCGGGCCTGCACCTCACATCGGATAGACAGCAGGGGGAGCTTTGCGCTGTTTTGCAGGATGAGCCTGCATGGAACAGCCTCCCCGCGCCGTCGGGCAGGGGAAACCTCCAGCCGGGCCGACAGATAGGCAGGGGGCAGGAAAAGAACCGCGCCGGAGCATACCGGCAGCAAAACCACTGCCGCCAAAATGACCCGGGTTCCTCCATTGTTCTCAAACAGGTACAGACTAAGGGCGACAAGGACGATCAGCAGCCATATGAGCCTGTTTTTCCACATGACTATGCGATCCGGTTGGGGAGCGCGACGTCCGCCAGCAGCTCCTTCATCACCTGTGCCGCGCCGATTTTTTCCATCCGGGCCTTTTGGCTGAGCAGGACGCGGTGAGTGCATACCTCAGCGAAAACAGCCTGCACATCCTCCACGATAGTAAAATCCCTGCCGTTGAGATAGGCGCAGGCCCGGGCCATGCGGCTGACGGACAGCGCGCCCCGGGGGCTGATGCCCAGTTGGAGCAGGGGATGTTCCCGGGAGGCCATAGCCAGCCGGGTAATGTAGGAGATGATGTCCTCGTGCATAGCAACAGCGGCAGTCTCCCGCTGCATTCGGAGCAGCTCACCGCACTCCGCCACCTGCACCACCCGATCCAACGGGTTTTCTGTCTGCCGGTCCCGGATGATCTCCATCTGGCTCTCGTAGTCGGGATAGCCGATGGTAAGCTGCACCAGAAAGCGGTCCATCTGGGCATGGGGCAGGGGCTGGGTCCCCGCGGTGCCTACCTGGTTCTGGGTGGCGATCACGCAGAAGGGTTTTTGCAGCGGGTGAACCGTCCCGTCCACTGTGACCTGCCGCTCCTCCATGGCTTCCAGAAGGGCAGACTGGGTCTTGCTGGAGGTGCGGTTGATCTCGTCGCCCAGCAGCAGGTTTGCGTCCGACACTACGCCGGGGACGTATCGGAACTGCTCCGCGTGCCTGTCATACATGGAGAACCCGACGATGTCGGAGGGGAGTACGTCCGGCGTAAACTGGACGCGGCGGTATCGCAGACCCAGGGTTCTGCTGATCGCCAGCGCCAGGGTGGTTTTGCCTACCCCAGGTACGTCGTCTAACAGGATGTGTCCATCGGCCAGCAGCGCCATAAGCGTCTTTTGAATGACCTCCCGCTTGCCGACAATGGCCTTCTCGACCTCGCTCGTGATTTTCTCAAGCGTTGGATTCACTGCGGTCTCCCCCTTTCCCAGAAATTTCCCAGGCTGGGATTATCTTCGCCCGTATCAGGACAAGAATCAGGGCGGGCACGACCAGCAGATGGAGGATGATGCCGGGAACCGATTCCACAAAATACGCGGCGGCCCAAAGCGCAATGGAGTAGCTCTGGGCGGCAGCGGTATAGAAAACAGTCCGGGCAGCGCCGCCCGCCACTCGTCCTAACAGCATGGCGGGCACCAGGGCGCAGTAGATGTTTATGTAGATATGCTTCGTGTGGATCACCCCGATCAACAGGCCGCAAACCAAGCCGTATACGCATAACTCCGGCGCCATGTAGATCAGTTGGATCGCAGAGGGCATACCTGACAGCATACTGGAGATAACCGGCCCAGCAATCCCGCAGAACGCGCCGTAGGGCCAGCCGCAGATCAGTCCGCACAGCAGGATCGGGATGTGCATGGGGGAGAAAACCCCGCCGAGTGCGAGGGTATGGAAGGCCAGTGGAAGCACATAGCACAACGCAGTGCAGATGGAACAGATGCAGGCTTTTTTGACGGAAGACATGGCGCTCTCTCCTTAGATGAGATTCTCAACGCACAAAACACAAAAAAGGTATGCTCTTTCTCTTGGAGAAAGCGCATACCTTCCTGGTACACATAAATAAAAACGTAAAAAGTCACGGCGAATGCGAAAGGGGGAGCGCTTCAGCGCTCCGCAGCCAGCTTCATGCTGACCATTGTTTTTTGTATTGTAACAGAGTTGGGCACATACTGTCAAGCGTGAGTTTAATCGTTTGATATTCCTATCAATGACCGTAAAGAATCCACCGCGCTTTTGACCAGTATACCAGTACTCGTATCCTGCACTCCCGCGACAGTGGTAGCGCATCGTTCAACAGGGATGAGGATTCGTGCAGCTCTGCTCTGTCCCACAGCCACAGCCATTGCTGGCGTAATCTCGCCCAGCAGGGCATCGGCAATCACAATTCCAATTGGCCCCATAATGACATCAGTTCGGCGGCAGGCCACCACAACAGCGTTTTCGCCTGTAGCCGCATGATCCGCCCCCGCTTTTATCATGGCGGACGTCGCGGCGCCGTTGGTTCCCACCGCGGTGACAACTGCATTTGGTACGCCCCTTTTGACTGCGGCAACCAGCTGCTTGCCAATACCCCCTCCCTGGGCGTCGATCACAACGATATGTACGGCCTTATCCATCGGTTATCCCCTCGCTCCATTTTCGTATTATCATACCATAGGGCACACGCAAATTCAAGAATCAGCAGAGAAGAAATCATTCCAAAATACCGATGTACCCAAAATCCTTGGTCATATTCTCCTCCTGCCTGACACCACATATTTCTCCTCGCTGGCCATAGCTACCTCCACCTGGAACCACGGCGCAAACAGCTCCGCCAGTTCCCCGGGCGGCAGCATTTCCCTCGAAACATCGTCCGCCCTGCCAGCATGATGGCGGCGCAGGGCGTCCAGCCCCATACCGTGAGCTACCACCAGCCGTCCATTGGGCTTCGTCCACCGGGCCAGACATCCCACCAGCCGCTTCGGATTCTCAAAATGGGGGAACGCATTGTACACCACACAGCAATCGCATTGCCGGTGGACCGGCAGCGTTTCAATATCGCCGCAAATCACCTCCACCCGGGAATCATGAAGCTTGGCAGCGGCAATCCGGGTCATTTCGGTGGACAGATCCACTCCAATTACCCGAATCACGCCGCGCTCCAGGTAATAGGGAAACAAGACTCCCGTACCGCAGGCCACATCCAGCACCGAGACGTGTTCACACACACCGGCAGCATCAAGGATAAAACCAATCTTGCCGTCATCGGTTACCATGTGCTCGTCCCAGTCTGGGGCCAAACGGTCAAAATAAGCGGCAACTTCTTTTTTATTCATTTCTATCCCTCAATTCCTACAGCAATCAGCTCGGAAAAGCCAAGGCTGGCGCAAAAATATCTCAGCCATTTATGCCTGTGCTAATTTCACGAACATCTGCTTACTGGTGGGTGCAGCCGTTCTATTTGTCATTTCAGTACCGCCCCACCTTTATGCTCGTCTGGCAATAGTTATCGTTTGCACCAGCGTCTGCAAAGAAAAGAACCGCCACCTCCACGGCTTGTAGCCCCCTCACAGCTCCGCCAGTCTGCGCTTCAGCTCCTCGTCCGTCAGCTCACCGCGCTCAGACCGGGCCACCAAATCTTGGGCCGCTGCCACAGCGGCGTTCCATTCACCTGCGCTGATTTTACCCCTCTGCTTTCTGACCTTCAGACGATTGTAGGTTCGGTCGTATTCCTTCTGCGCCGGGGTTCGGTTTGCCTTGCCCTGTGCCTCCTTGCGGTGCGCACCTACCTTCCGGCAGGTGCGTTCGGTCTCGCCTGGGGCAATGTTGTTGCAGTAGCAGGTGTTATATCCCGCCGTCAACAGAAAGTACCGTCCACAGTTATGACAGCGGCGCGGCGCGTTTCCTATAGCGAGTCCCCGGTAAAACTCGGTTCGAAGAAAATCCGTCAGACTGCTGAATGTGGCCTTCTCCGCGATAAAAATTTTCCCCTCCTCTGTGGGATGCATCATAGGGACAAAGTTCACTTCCATGGGAAAGCTCTGCTCAAAATCTTCATTGAAAAGCCGTGCGCCAGCAAAAATCATCTGGCTATAAAAGTCGGCGTATGCTTCTGCGTATGCATCACTGTTCCTCCGCTCCAGTGGTTCAAAATACCGTTCCGTCATCCCGTGTACCTGTCCACGAAAGTCAAGAAGCCTATCTGCGAAGCGGGCCAGCTCAGTCAGCATCCCTTGGTATACCGCACGTCCCTCCGAATTCGGATCCTGTACCTGTGCCCATTTTTCCGAATCTGCCATCAACCGTTGGAAGGTGTGATAGTTGGCCTCCTTGTCCATGTTCAAATCCCGGTAGACAGGCAGTGTAAATACGAGATCCCAGACAGCGTTCAGCCTTTCCTGTGCAAAGGCTGCGGCGCTGTCTG
>CATJRT010000138.1 GCA_949742895.1 uncultured Eubacteriales bacterium
ATGGATACGACCCTTGCCCCTGTCCGCAGCTGATCTCCAACACCCTGCTGTGCCGGTACTTTCGGAGGGCTGTCCTCCCATCTGACCGGGAGCTGTGCGAGGAAGTTCTGGGGGCCTGCTTGAAATACTGCGCCGGATGCGGCAAGCCCTTTACAGCAACAGCAAGAAATACAATTTACTGCCCGATTTGTGCCGCAGACCGAACGAGGCGAAACAAACGGAGATGGGCGGCAAAAAACAGGGTGCAGAGTAGAAAAAGTAGAGCCTAAAAGTCCCGTGTTTGCAAGACTTTCAAGTGCCGGAAAGGATAGGGGCTGTATGATTTCATTCCCACCCTCAAAAACCGGCCTTACTTTTTCTACACCATCACTTTGAAAGGAGTGCGATATGGCAGAGAAAAAATCCAACCGGGAAAAGCTCAATGAAATCACCGCCAGTATTGAGCAGGGCATCAAAGAGCTGTTCCAGAGCGACAAATATGCCGAGTATCTGCGTACCATGTCCCGGTTTCACAGCTATTCGGTACGGAATACCATTCTCATTCATATGCAGCGGCCCGACGCCACAGCGGTAGCCGGTTTCAACGCCTGGAAAAACAAATTCCAGCGCCATGTGAAGAAGGGCGAGAAGGGCATCACCATCCTGGCCCCCACGCCTTTTAAGAAGAAAATCGAGGAAAAAAAGCTGGACCCAGTGACAAAGGCCCCTGTTCTGGACGGAAATGGCAACGTCATCATGGAGGAAAAGGAAATCGAGATACCCATGTTCCGCCCGGTGAAGGTCTTTGACGTGTCCCAGACTGATGGCAAGCCCCTTCCCCAGCTTGCCAGCCCTCTGACCGGGGATGTCCAGAACTATGAGATTTTTATGGAGGCCCTGCGGCGGACTTCGCCAGTACCTATGTCGTTCAAGCCTATACAGGAGGCGGGTGTAGACGGATTTCTGGACCTGGACAAGCGGGACATTACAATTCAAGTGGGTATGGGACAAATGCAGACAGTGCGTACCTTTATCCATGAGATTGCCCATGCCGTACTGCATCTAAAGGAACGGGATATGATAATGGCCGCAGCTGGAACAGAGCAGGCGGAAAAGGTTAAACCGAAAGACCACAACACCAAAGAGGTGGAGGCCGAGAGTGTTTCCTATGCCGTCTGTCAATACTATGGCATCCAAACTGGAGAATACAGTTTCGGCTACATTGCCGGGTGGAGCGGCGAAAAATCCCTGCCGGAGTTGAAAGCCAGCCTGGAAACCATCAGTAAGACCGCCAATCAGCTGATTAACGACATTGACCGCCATTTTAAGGAGATATGCAAGGAACGGGGCGTTGACCTGACCCAGCCGGAGCAGGCTGCGCCGGAGGTTCCTGACAGTGTTGAGCGGTTTTCCGCTGATATGTATGACTTCATGGACCGGCTCTATCAGGATGGAATCTTGGAGCGTAAGTTTACCCCGGACACCAAAGAGCAGTTTATAAACGACATTATCATCGAATTGGAAAACAATTCTTTCAATGAAGTCCGCTCCCCTCTGGAATATGTCATTGAGCATACCGGCATGGATGAGGCCAAAACGCTGCTTGCCCGTCTGGGGCGTTTTGAAGTGGAAGAAAGACAACCGGAACGGGCTGTACCGGTTGCCGAGGCCCCCGCAAAACCGACTGCGGATGTTCTGCCGGAACAGGCCCCAGAGGAACCGCCCCCGCAAGTGCCGGACCAGGCGCTCTACCTGGTGGACGATACCGCCTATCTCCACATCCAGATTTCCGATGGATGCTTTGATTACACCCTCTACGACAAGGAAACCATGCGCCAGCTGGACGGCGGGCAGATGGCTGTGCTGGATGTGGACAGCGCCCAGCCCGACCTCCGTACTGCCGCCGATATGATTATCCTGGGAGAACGGGATTTGACCGGGACCTCCGTGGAGCCGGTGCCGCTGGAAATGGTGGACACCCTGCGGGATGCCGCTGACCGTATTACGCAGGAGGCTGCTGCGGAGATTAAGGAGCAGCATTCTGACCCGCTGGAGAAACTGCGGGAACATATTGCCGCCGAGGATGACGCCCTCTGGGACACCGTTCTGGACAAATACCCTGTGCCAGACCCGGCGTTTTCTGCCGATGACATGGAGCATCTTTGCGGCTACATGGACGGCGATCTGCTGCCTCTCTCCAAAGAACGGGCGGCGGAGCTGCTGGAGCGTGACATGACGGTTTATGCGGTGCAGACCGGTGAAAATCCGGTTATGGTCTTTGATGCGGAGGAAATTGACGAGCAACCGGCAAATGTGATGTTTGCCGTCCCCCGTGAGGAATGGGAGGCCAGCCAGGACTTCCGGCAGGCTGTGGCGGACAGAATGAATCACCAGGAGGACCGGGAACGGGCCTTTCTCGATCACCGTGGGGACTGTTTTGCCATCTACCAACTGCGCCACGATGACAGCACCCGTGACTTGATCTATGAACCGCTGGAGCGCATTCGTCTGGCCGGAGAAAGCCCCCGCAAAGGGAATTATGAGCTGGTCTACACTGGGGAACTTGCTGCCGGACAGGATTTGAGTGTCCTGGACAAGCTGTGGGAGCAATTCAACATCAGACACCCCGCAGATTATCAGCACCCTTCCATGTCCATCAGCGACATCATTGCGGTCAAGCAGGACGGCGTGGTATCCTGTCACTACGTTGACCGCCTTGGATTTTCAGCCCTGCCCGGTTTCTTCCAGCCGGAGAATTATCTGAAAAATGCTGAAATGGCGATGGAAGATGACTACGGCATGATCGACGGCATCATCAACAACGGGCCGAAGGAGCCGACTGTGGCCCAGCTGGAGCAGCAGGCCCGGTCCGGTCAGCCCATCTCCCTCATGGATTTGGCGGCGGCTACCCACCGTGAAGAGCAGGAAAAGAAAAAGTCTGTACGGCAAAAGCTGAAAAATCAGCCCAAACAGGAACAGAAACGGACAGCGCCCAAACGGAGCGCAGAAAGGGACAGGTGAGTTTTATGGGACGGTACGATATCACGCTGGGCGAGGTCCCCGGCGAGATTGTGGGCATCCATCAGGTGGGCGTGACCGTGGGCCTCATCAATCAGCACACCGAACCGGGCTATCTGCTGGCGGATGGGACGGCTCTGCTGGAGAGCGAGAAGGACGATGCCGGTTTCTATGTGGGCGGCGCTGGCATGGACGGGATGTTCCTGCGGACGGCGGAGCGGTATGAGCCGGTCCGGGACGATGAGGGGAACGTCTGCGTTTTCCGGCACATGAGCGGCTATCTGACTCGCTTTACTGCTGAAGAACAGGCGCTTATTTTCCAGTATGGCATGAACACCAGGGACAATCTGGTGGAGGACCTGAC
>CATJRT010000139.1 GCA_949742895.1 uncultured Eubacteriales bacterium
CAAGTTGATATTCAGAGGCATGTCAAAGCCCTCCTGACCTTACAGTACGAAGATGATGAGGATGACCACCAGCAAAGCGTAGATGATGGCCGTCTCGATAAAGACCAGGCCCAGCATCATGGTGGTACGGATCTTGCCCTCCGCCTCGGGCTGGCGGGCGATGCTCTCGGTGGACTTGGCGGTGGCCAGACCCATGCCCACTGCGCCGCCGGCAGCGGCGACGCCCACGGCAATACCGGCGGCAATGGCTTTCAGGCCGATGCCGCCGTCCTCCTCCTGGACGGCCCCATCCTCCAGGCCCACCGGCTGCACGGAGGTGACGGGCATAGGGGGCGCCGACTCGGCAGGGTCGTCGGCAGCAAAGGCAGGGGCGGCCAGGGCCAGGGTAAGCACCAGCGCCCAGGCCAGGACAAAGATTCGTTTCAGCAGCTTATTCATAATTTTTCCCTCCAGTATTATTGTTGCGCACGGGTTTCCCCGGCCCGTTTCTTCTCTTTTTTCGGCTTTTCCGACGGCTCGGACACCTCACCGTAGTACATAGATGTGAGCATGGTGAGCACGTAGGTCTGGATCAGTGCATGGAGCATAGTGAACAGCACACCCACAATCACTGGCAGCACAAAGCTCAGGCTGACATAGTAGTAGACCAGCTCCGTTACCAGCAGGCCGCTGAGCAGCGCACCAAACAGACGGAAGCTCATGGAGATGGGCAAGGAAAACTCTTTCAGCGTTTTGCCCACGCCCTTGATGCCGTTGCCCGCAATGCCGCCGGACAAAATCGCCAGATAGGACAGAGTACCCAGGGCGATGGCGGCGTTCACATCGGACAAGGGGGCAGGCAGGGTAATGGGATGGCCGTGTATGGTGATGGCCTGGAGGCCCAGCAGCTCAAACAAGGTGCCCACGAACACATAGCAGCCGCAGGCAAAAATGTAGGCCCCCAGGAAGCCGAAGCGGTGGGGACTGTTATTCCTGGCCATGCCGTCGAACAATCCCACTGCCTCCTCCAGCAAGAGCTGGAGCTTCCCCGGAATATATTTGAACCGGGGAATGGCGAAAATACGGATACAGGCGGCAAAGATCAGCAGCGCCGCCGTCACAAGGAAGGCGGAAATCAACCCAGGGTTCACCGCCATGCCGAACAGACCCACCTGGTTGACATCATGGAGCACTGCGTCCCGCATGGCCTCCTGTACGCTCTCCGTCTGTCCGGGCGAACCGGCCAGCAGCGAACCGGCCAGCAGGACCAGAACCACCACGATCCAGATCACCAGACCTTTTTTGTGTTGCTTCATCCAAGCATCCCTTCTCTCGATCATTCGGCCGCGCTCTCGGGCGGGCGCGCCGCCCCGTCTGCCGGGGATTTTTCCAACAGCCACATTATAGCAACTCCTGCGCCAATGTCAAGAACAAATAATCGGCTCCCGCCCTGTTGCGCGGAAGCCGTATTTTTAGGCAAAAATGTAAATTTTGTTCGTTTCATCTGCATATCGTTCACTTCTGGGGCGCTTTCTGCTGGCAGGCCGCCTTAGTGGACTCAAACAGTTCCACAAACACGCTGCACGCATTCGGGCTGGACTGCATATTATACTGCTCATTGACAAAGGAACCCCGGTCATTCTTGCTGCCCACTGTAATGCGGGGACTTCTGGTCCTGTAACCAGCGATGATAAACCTGGATTGGAGACCGTCCACATCGTGAACGTAGATCTCAGCTCCCTCTTGTTTCAAAGCGTCCGTATCCGCAGTCTGCTTTTTGAGGCACACAATCAGATTGTTTTTCTTCGCTTTGCTCTTCAGCAGCTCCCACATCTTGTCCGTACAGTGCGCCCAACTGAAATCCCGGGTAAAAATTACAGTATGACCGCTCTTTTTCAGCCAATCATATAAATATTCATGGGCGTTATTCTCAGTGCTATGCACATATACTTTTTTTGCCGCATTCATCTCCCGCCGGTAGACCGCCACTTGAATACAAATATACAGGACGACGGTACCCACCACCGCCGCAACAATCAACCAGTATACCGCCGAATAATCCTTGCCCTGGAAAAAACTCCACAACGTGGCAACTGATCCTCCAAACCCAACAACTGCAAACACAATATTGAAAATCAGTTCCCATTTCTTCACACAATCACTTCCTCTCCAGCGACATGACAATCCGGTATATCTCGTCCGCCACCACGTTCAGCGGACGGTTTGCGTCCACAATCTGGATGTTCTCCCGGTCATTGATTAAACGGAATACCTCATAGAACTGGAGCCGCGTCTGCTCCATCAGGTGCTCGTCGCTCTCAAATATTTCCAGATGGGCCCGCTCCTCGTCCACCCGGTGCTTACACCGCCTGTAGTCCACGTCCAGGAACACGCACAGGTCGGGCTTTATAATCTCCGGGCAGTTCATGTTCATGTCCATGATCCATTCCAGGCTTGTCCCAAGCCCCTGATAGGCGAAGGAGGAGTAGTAATACCGGTCGCAGATCACGTCGATGCCGTCATCCAGGAACTTCCGGATACCCCACACGGGGTTAACGTTGTGCGCAATGCGGTCCGTCAGGAACAGCCCCGCCAGCTCCGCCGCGTCCCGCTTATAGTTATTGCTCAGGGTATCCCGGATCAGCCCCCCCGTAGCGGAATTGGTGGGTTCCGCCGTGCAGTACACCTTATGGCCCAGCAGTTTCAGCTTTTCCGCCAGCATGGTGAGCTGCGTGCTTTTCCCCGAACCGTCCAGTCCTTCAAATACGATGAACCGGCCCCTTCCGCCATCCACCGCACGGCCCGGCTCCGCCTCCCGCACACTGAACAGGGACGTGTGGGAAAAATACAGGCTGGACAGCGCCTCCATAGACAGCTTCATCTCCTCTGCCTTTTTTCCGAAGACCTCAGCAAACACCTGGGAGTTCTGTGTGTCCACTGCCCGCCTGCCCTCTGTGTAACACCACAAAAAGAACCCCAATATCTCGTCAAAGCCCCGCTGCTTGGGTCCGTTCGGGTCCTGTTCCATAAACCACCCCTGGATGCGTAGCCGGTCCGCATCATGCAGGTTCGCCTTCACAAACTCCAAATCGCTGTTTTCCAATATCGTCAGCTTCAAATCAGACAGCATACCAAATTTCCTCCACTCCGCAAATTGCGTTTCTGATTATACCGCACTTTTCCCAAAAAGGAAAGCGGTATCGACGTTTTATCAGAGATTTTTTGCCGGCCCCTTTATCCGGAAATCTTAACCGGCGGCAAAGGGCGGCTTAAGATTTTTTAAAAAACGCCGCTGCCCAATAGACAATCCAGGCCGTCTTGTGGTATGCTTTGGTGGAAAGAAAGGAGTGACCACTATGATCGTCCGTCGAAGCGTCCCCGTCTGCGTGATCCTGTCTATTGTCACCTGCGGCATTTACGCCATGTACTGGTTTGTCTGCGCCACCAATGAGGTGGACGCCGTCACCGAGGAGCCCGGTCCCGGCGGCGGGATGAGCCTGCTGCTCTCCATCATCACCTGCGGCATCTATGGCATCTATTGGGCCTGGAAGACGGGTGACAAGCTGGACGCCTCCCGCGCACGGCACGGGGCCGTCCCCGGTTCCTTCGCTATCCTGTTCCTCATTCTCAACATTTTCGGGCTGAGCGTGGTCACCCTGGCCATCATCCAGAGTGAGCTGAACCGCTACTCCCCCACGGTCTGATGGAAAGCAGGCTGCGGCTGCGCCGTGTGGCGGGCGGCTTTGGGCTGCTGCTGGCAGCGGGGATCGTATATGCCCTATGGGTAGAGCGCACTGGGCTGGCTTTTCCCTGTGCCTTTCGGACACTCACCCACCTGATGTGCCCCGGATGCGGCGCCACCCGGCTGTGTCTGGCCCTGCTCCAGTGCGATCTGGCCGGAGCGTGGCAGGCCAACCCCGCTCTGCTGGTCATGCTCCCTGTGCTGGCAGCGCTGGCCGCCCGGCTGTCCCTGCGGTACGTTCAGGAGGGCACCGCCCTCCCTCAGGGCTGGGAAAGGCCCCTGGTCTGGGCGCTGCTGGCCCTGCTGCTGGCTTGGGGCGTAGCGCGGAACATCATCTAAAAAGCTGTCCCTCCCCAGATGGGGAGGGACAGCTTTTTTATCACAGGATGGACTGCCGGATCTTGGCCACCGCCTTGCGCACCGCACACGGCTCCCCGGCGGCACAGCCTGGACGGTGGATGTCGTTGGAAAAGAAAATGCAGTAGCTTCCCGGGTGCACGTCCACGAAGGCCTCCCTCTCCAGTTCCTTATAAAAGGTGATATCCTTTCCCTCCGGGTCCTCAAACACGGGTTCCAAACCGGTATAGGGTACATAACCCATCCGCTCCACCCCAGACACCACATATTGCAGGTCCAGATAGTCGTCGTGCCGCTCCGCTGTCCCCTCATCCGCAGGATGGGTGGTGAAGTCCTGGAGGTTGATGTAGACATCGTCCCCCTGGAGCTTGTAGGTCCCGGCCTCCATGCCGGCCAGATCATGGCCGGCGATCCAGTCCAGCGCAGCTTGGATAGCGGTGGGGTACTGATAAGGACAGGGTTTCGCATTCAATGACGAAAAGATCATGCTTTTTCGCTCCTCTCTTATCTTTCGGCCTTCAGCGCTTGGGCGAGCTGGTCTGGGCAGGAGGTTGGCTTCATACCGCAACGGATGCCGTCCATCCGGGCGATAGCCTCGTCCACCGTCATTCCCTTAAGCAGGGCCGCGACGCCCTGGAGGTTGCCGTGGCACCCCCCCGTCACCCGGACAGCCTGGATGACGCCGTCCTCCACGTCGATCTCCATGTGCCGGGAACACACGCCCTTGGGATCGTAATTGATCGTTTTCATACTGCATCTTCCTTTCTTTCTGCGGCGCGAGCGCGCCGTTGTATCACATTGTGCCGTCCCAGTCCTCACCCCGGCGTAGGGCGTCGAGCTGGGCGGAGTCCTTGTGCTCTAGGCTGCGCTCCCCCGCAAGCCCCTCCACATGGTGGGTCAGCTCATGGCGCAGGGTGGTACGCAGCTCCTCCTCCCACACCCGGCGGGGCTCGTCAAAGAGCAGGGCGGCAAAGGAGCCGTAATAGATATTGATATACCGCCCCATCTCATCCCAGCAGTACTCGCCCATGATATACACGTCCTCCCCGGCGTCCGGGTCTGGCATAGACTCCTCCAGCAGCAGAATGCCGCCGTTCAGCTCCTGGAACAACGCTTCGGGGAATTCCTCGTATACTGCATCCAGAATGTCATTTACCTCGTCGATGGTCAAAATCACAGTACATTCCTCCTGTCTTATAGCCCCTGCCACAGGGCAAACCGTTGCAAAATGGTGGCGGCCTCGCACCGGCTGACCTCCCGTGCAGGGGCCAGCTCTCTGTCCGTCACACCCAGAACTATTTCATGCTCTATGGCCCAGCCGAAGGCCTCCTGCGCCCAGGCGCTCACCTGACCCCGGTCGGTGTACCGCTCTGGAATGGGTGCGCCTTCACTGCCTCCGGCCTCCATCACAACGGCCCATCGGTAGAGCATGGTCACCAGCTCTTCCCGTGTAATGTTCCGGTAGGGGCTGAACCGCCCCTCCGACACGTTGACGGTGATCCCCGTCTCCTCTATCCAGGCCACGGGCAGGCTGAACCAGTCCTTCTCCGGCACATCGGTGAATGTGCCGGCCTGAGCCGGTTCAGGCGAATCCGCCAGACGATGGAGCACCGTGGCGGCCATGGCCCGGGTCATGGACCCTTCCGGGTTGAACCGGGTCTCGCTCACCCCCATAAACAGCCCGTTATGCTCCACAAAGTTCACCGCATCAAAGTACCACGCGCTCTCCGGTACGTCCACAAACCGCTCGTTGGGCAGGGGTTCTCCCGTCCAGCCCATCACTTCCGCGTATAGCCATTCGTTGCGGGCAACCAGAAAATCCCGGCACTTGTCCAGCGCCTGTTCGTAGCTGCCGGTGACGAACCGGGTCCACAGCACCCGGTTCATGGCTGCGCTGGCAGCGTGCTCCGCGCCATAGTCCGCCAGCGGGTGCAGCCGTTCCCCGACTTCGCCGCCCAGCGCCGTGCCGGCCACCAGGGAATACAGCTCCTCCTCATAAACCCGCTGTACCTCCTCCTGAAAGTCGGAGATGGACAGCAGGGCAATGGTAAAGCGGCTGTTCATGGCGGCGGTCAGCCCCTCCGGGCTGCTGAGCACCGCGCCGTCCCCCTGACTGCCGAACAGGCCGTAGGTGTAGTCGAAATCCCACACCGGCCCGGCGTACAGCTTTTCCTCCCCCGCTGGCATGTAAAAATAGGTGGAGGTGAGGAAGGCATCTCCGTCCTGGGCAAGCTCCATCACCAGATAGCACTTGGCCAGGGACTCCGCATCCACAAAATCCCGGTAGGACCTTCCCGTGGCGGGGTCAATTCCGCCATTATACACTGCGTCCTCAAAGCGCTGGTACAGGCCGCTGATGTATTCCATCCCCTCCGCACCCAGGTATTCCGGGCTTTTGCATACCACATAGTTGTCCCGGCTGGTGGAGAACCAGCTTTTCTCCTCCATGGCCCGGCCCTTCATGTCCAGCTCCAGCAGGTAGCCGCCGGACAGGTCCGCAGGCATAGCCAGACCATCCACATACTGATAGCCGCCCCCCTCCGGCCGCTCCACAACGGCGGTGGGCAGTCCATCGAAATCGCCCACTCCCGGATTGGTCCGTTCAATTTCCTTTTCCAGGTCGCCGATATCCACCCGGCCCGGGCCGACCTCTGTCTTTTCACAAATTTGATAGGTCCCCCGGTATTCGCCGTCGTAATACAGGTCTACCGTCCGGCAGTGGGGTGTGTAGGGCAGGCCCAGCTCTGCCGCCAGGTCAAGGGTCAGTGCGTTGTGGATGAGGGTTTCGTCGTTATAATTGGCCAGCAAGATCCAAGTAGACGCCGCCTCGCCGGGGTCTCCGGTGTCCAGCAGGTCCACCTTTTCCTTGAGCTTAATCTGATAGGGCCTCTTGGGGTAAGTCCAGGTGGAATGTCCCCGGCCCTTGACGGCCCTGAGCAGTCCACTGTACACCCGCGTGCCGTTCGGCCGCAGCAGAACGATCCTGCCGTTCTCCGCCCGGTGGTCCTTGTCCTCCTCCACCCAGGCCCGGCCGTGCTCTCCGTCCGCGCTGGTGAGATAGAGGGAGCCCACGCTGGCCGAGCGCATGACGGTCAGCACCTCCTTCTCCCCGCCCCTGCTCACCGTGACGGCATAACGCCCGTCCTCCGGCTCCCCGTCGAACAGAGCGGCAAGGTTGAAGGGCCTGCCACTGGTTACGGCGGCGCTTTTGTCCCCGGCGCTGAAGCACAGCTCCCCGCCACTAAACCACAGCGTCAACCGCTCCAGATCCGCGTGGGCGGGCAGGAACAGCCAACTCCCACCCTGCGCTTGCTGGACGGATACGGCGGCGTCCGCTCCGTCCGCCTGATAGCACATACCCTCCAGCACACTTTCCGGCGGCTGGCCGGACAAGGAACGCAGCCCCAAGCAGACACACAGCGCCAACACCATCGCTATGGTCAGCAGAACCTGCTTGTGCTGCTGCGTCATGCCCGTCCCTCCTTTGTGCGATCGAAAATAGTCTACCACATAACCACCTCCATGGCAAGGCAGGTTTCACCGGTTGGAAACAAAAGGATTGTAAACGTCCTGAAGCTGTGGTAGAATAAACAGGTATCTACACACCCGATAAAAGGAAGGAGACCGGGATGGAGCCTGTCATTCAATCATTCCGCACCGCCTTGGGCGGCTTTAACCGCCAGGACGTGCAGCAATATCTGGAACAGACCGCAGCCAGCCACAAAAAAGAGGTGGCGGCTCTGAAGGAGCAGCTTGACCAGGCACGGGAGCGGGAAGCTGCCCTGGAGGCCGCCATGTCCGGGCTGGAGAGCGAAAAGGGCAGCGCTGCGGCCTCGGAGGCCCAGATTCGTGCCTCGCTGGAGGACTCCACCCGCACCCTGTCCAAGCTCCGGGGAGAGCAGAGCCAGACGGAATCCAAGCTGGCAGTGGCCCGCAAGGAGCTGGAACGGCTCCAGGCCCAGGTGAGCGAGCTGACGCCTATGGCGGAGAGCTACGCCCAGCTCAAGGACCGGGTGGCTACCGTGGAGCTGGACGCCCACCGCAAGGCCCAGGACACTCTGGCCCAAGCACAGGACGAAGCAGCGCGGCTTCGAGAGGAAACCGGGCGCTGGCTGGACGAGGTGCTGGCCCAGTACGACGCGCTGAGCCAAGGCATGAACGCGCTACTGGAGCAGGCCCGGAGCATGGGCCAGCTTGAGGAGCGGGCCCGTGCCCTGGACGAGCAGGCCCGGCACTTGCGGGAGATGAGCCCGCAGGAAACCGCTACATAGCAAAAGACCCGGCCCGCCGTTTCCGGCAGGCCGGGTCTTTTTCGTCACAGCGCCCGGAGCATGGCCGGGCCGCGTTTGGCAAGCATCACCGTACACACTGCCGCCAGCACTGCCAGCACCGCCACGGGCAGGGCCAGCGCCGCCCACTCCGCCAGCATACCGCCCAGCCAGTACAGCAGGGCGCATACGCCCAGCGCCGCCATGGGCACGAACATCCCCAGTATCACCGCCAGGGACTGCTTGACCACCACCGTCTCGTTCACCGCGTCCAGCTTGGGGAAAGCAAGGCCCACCAGCATCCCAAAGGCAGCGTGGGCTGCGCAGAACAGCAGGGCCGTCAGCAGCAGTACCGCCCCCTCCAGGGGGGAAAGCTCCAGGGCGATGGTCAGGCACACCCCAGCAATTACCGTACAGGGTATGCTGAACATCAGCTCAAAGCCGGTTTTCAGCCCCAACAGGGTCCGCTCGCCCACCGGGGCCTCCCGGAGGATCCACAGGTACTTGCCCTCCAGGCTGACGGACGGAGCCGCGATCACCACCATGGACAGGCAGAGCCCCATCGCCAGCGCCGCCATGGGCATCAGGGGGAAGCCCTCCAGCATACCCAGATACATCCGCAGATCGTTGCGCATGACCAGCGCCGCTACCCCCATGGCCACCAGCATCATCAGGCCGATGCACGAGTTCCAGAAGTACATGGGAATGCCGAACAGCCGCCGCAGCTCCATCCCCAGCAGGGCCTTCTTCTGCCCGGAGGCGGACTGGGCAGACAGCTTGTAGTCGTTCCGGGTGGAGCGGGCGGCGAAGGCGGTGACCGCCTTGCGGTACACCCGGCCCAGGCCCAGCACCATCAGGGCGAAGGGCACCG
>CATJRT010000140.1 GCA_949742895.1 uncultured Eubacteriales bacterium
CCGAAACCGCCGTCACGCTGGAGTGCGGCGGCGCTTCTTTTACCGCCAAGGGCCGCACGGTGACGGCAGAGGGCTGGAAAGCCGTGGAGCGGGCCTTCCTCTCCACGCTGAAGCAGAAGCCCCAGCCCGAAGACGCGGCCCCGGCGCTCCCAATGCTGGAGGAGGGTCAGCGGCTGGAGGGGCTGGACGCCGTTGTGCGCTCGGGCGTTTTGTCGCCTCCGGCACATTTCACGGAGGACACCCTGCTTTCCGCCATGGAGCGCGCCAGCGCGGAGGACTTCGCCAAGCTGGAGGACGTGGAGCGCAAAGGACTGGGCACTCCCGCCACCCGCGCCGCCACCATTGAGAAGCTGGTGCGCTCCGGTTTTGTGGAGCGGCAGAAGAAATATCTCATCCCGACGGAAAAGGGGACTGCCCTGATCGCGGCCATGCCGGACCAGCTCAAATCCGCCAAGCTGACGGCGGAGTGGGAGGAGCGGCTGGGGGCTGTGGAGCGAGGCGAGCTGCCCCCGGAGGACTTTATGGCCGGGATCACCGCCATGCTGGACAATCTGGTCCAGAGTTACCGGGGGGCGAATGTTTCCTCCGCCGCCCTCTCGCGGCCTGAGCGGACGGTGGTGGGCAGGTGCCCCCGCTGCGGCAAAAATGTGGTGGAGGGCAAAAAGAGCTTCTACTGTGAGGGCTACCACGACAGGCCCTCCTGCGGCTTCGCCCTGTGGAAGAACGACCGGTTCTTCACCAGTAAGCACAAGGAGCTGACGAAAAAGGTTGTCGCCTCCCTCCTGAAAGACGGGCGCGTGGAGTTGACCGGCCTGTTTTCGGAACGGAAGGAGGTCTACTATGACGCTGCCGTTGTCCTGGACGATGATGGCGGCAAATATGTCCGCTATAAGCTGGAATTTGACAACAAAACTGCGAAAAAGGAGGAAAAACGAGGATGAGCGGTGCAGAAGAAAAACGGACCCAGCCGGTTGGGCCGGAGATTAGCATCGTACAAAGCGGCGTCCCCTGCGGCCTGTTCCAAAAACGCACTGAGCCGGGGTATCTGCTGGCGGACGGCACCGTCCTTTTAGAAAGCGAGAGGGACCCCCTTTGGCCGCTACCGGGGTGGCACCGGTATGGATGGAATGTACCTTCGGACCGGGCGGCTGTACACGCCGGTCCTTGACCGCGACGGACAGGTCAGGGCGTTCCAAGAGGTCCAGCCTGAGAACTATTTGGCCTCTGCCGAAAAGAGCGTGGAGTCCAACTGCAACCAGATCGACGGCATCATCAACAATGAGCCGCCCAAGCCCTCCGTGCGGGACAGCCTGCGCCAGTGCCGGGAGGAGGCCGGAAGTTCTCAGGGAGAGGCCGCTCCGCCCAGCCGCGGCCCGGAGAGGTGACGGGCCGTGGAACTGACCAGCCTGGAGAAAGAGACCATCATCAACTTCAACGAGGCAGAACGCACGGCAAACATCTACACCCACAACGCGGCGCTGAAGGACCGGCTCCTGGAACTGTGCCGGACCTACCCGGACCAGGTGCGGCAGACCGGGGACAGCTCTCGGGGCGCATTGTCCTTTGAACTGCCCAAGAAGTGGCTGAAGATATCGCCGCCCCGCATCCTCTCTCCAGCGCAGAGGGCTGTGCTGGACAGGATGAACGAAAAAAAGCGAGACAGATGAATGGTTGTTGCACGGAGATGATCTTTTGTGATATACTGCTTAAAAAAACAGCAATAGGAGGCAGTATGAAAAGCATATTGGTGATTGTTGGCGGCGGCAGGCCAAAGGGAAATACCGCTCAACTGGTAGATGCATTTTGCAGAGGCGCGGAAGAGGCGGGACACCAGGTAGAAAAGATCTCCCTCATGAAAAACGAGGTGAAGGGCTGCTTGGGCTGTAACGCCTGCCGCTTCGGAAAACCCTGCGTGCAAAAGGATGCTTTCAACGATCTTGTCCCCAAGATCAAAACGGCTGATTGCATTGTTTTTACTTCGCCGCTGTATTTCTGGACGGTATCTGCCCGGATCAAAGCCTTTATCGAGCGGTTCTACTGCATTGCCCAGGAGGACCCGAATCCGCCTCTTGGACGGTATGAGAAATACCCTATCAAGGATTGCGCCCTGCTGATGACATCTGCGGATCATTTCTTCTGGACCTTTGAGCAGGCGGTTTCCTATTATCAATTCGCTCTGGTCAATTACATTGGGTTTCACGATAAGGGGATGGTCCTCGCTGGCGGCTGCGGTGATACGAATGGAAAGGCGCAGATTGATAAGACCACCCATCTGACAGCAGCATATGAATTTGGCAAAACGATCTACTAATAGATTGCAGACAGGCCCGGAGAATGGTGCAAAAACATTCCTCCGGGCCTTTTTATATCACAATGGAAGGGAGTTTTCATGGCAAGCAAACTGCAACTTGTATCAGAGCTGGCAGAGCAGACCGCCCGGAGCGTGACGCAGGACGTGGACAGTTGGAAGGGGTACTTGTCCACGGCCAGCAGGCTCTACAAATACTCCTTCGACGACCAGCTCCTGCTCTACGCCCAGCGGCCGGACGCCACCGCCTGCGCCAGCATGGAGCTGTGGAACGATGCCATGCGGCGGTGGGTGAAGCCGCGTTCGGAAGGCATCGCGCTCATTCATAAGGATGGCGGCGGCAGGCCCCGCCTGGATTATGTCTTTGACGTAGCCGACACCCGCCCGGTTCGGGGGGCGAGGACGCCCTACCTGTGGGAGCTGCGGGAAGATCATCACGCCGCTGTCGTCCAAGCTCTGAACCGGCAGTACGGCCCTACGGAGGAGGGGGACTTCGGCTGGGCGCTCATGGAACAGGCCAAACGTGCCGTGGGCGAAACCTATCGGGACCATCTGGAGGACCTGCGCTATGATGCGGCGGACAGTCTGCTGGAGGAGCTGGACGACCTTAACCTGGAAGTCCGCTTTCGGAATATCCTCACCGCCAGCGTCCAGTACACCCTCCTGACCCGCTGCGGCCTGGACCCTGGAGACTACCTGGAGGACGAGGACCTTCTGGGAATCACGGAGTTTTCCACCCCCGCCGTCCTCCACCATCTGGGCGACGCCGCCAGCAAGGTGTCTATGGACCTCTTGAACGAGATCGGCCGCACAATCAGAGCCTTTGACCGCGACCGGGCGAAAAACAAGGAGAAAAATATGGAAACCCCTCTTGCCAAATCGTCCGTGATCGGCTATACTAAGGCTAGAGAAGAATTTAACACTATAAAGCGCGAAAGTACAGAAAGGAGCATCGATCATGACGAAGAAACTGACCTACAAACAGGCGGGGGACTACCTGATCCCGGACCTGGAGCTGGATGGAGCGGACGAGCTGGAGGAGTATCCCCTGGGCAAGTACGGCCTGCTGCGGGAGACCTTCCTGAAGGAGCACCACCACGGGACCTACACCTCCATGCTGCTGACCGGGCGGCTGGTGCCCCACCTGCGGGAGACCGACCGGCAGGCGAGAGAGCAGGTGGACCGGATGGTGGCCGATCTGAAGAAGCAGAACGGCGTGGACGAAGCGATGAAGGCCCGAGACCAGATGGGCTGGGTCCAGGCGGTGAACAGCTTCATCGCCCAGGCGGAGGAGATCGTGTTGGCGGAGATCGTTTACAGGTAAATCCGGAGCGGGAGCAGACGGCGGGCGGGGAGCCCGCCGTTTCTGCGTCTGCGGAAGAAACGGCGGAACCGTCTGCCCCTGCGGTGCCGGACCTCTCGCTGTTCTCCCTGTTCCCTACGGTGGAGGAGCAAATTGAGAATATTGTCCAGGCCCAGGCGGAGGACCAGCGGACAGTCCAGCAGCATACGCCTACTCCCTCCGGTCAGGTGCAGTCTGCGGTCATTGGCCGCGCTCTCACCAGCGGCGGCAATGAGCCGCACAGCATTGAGCGTATTGTGGCCTTTTTCCAGAAAAGGCCCACTGGCTCCGCTGCCGCTTCCTTCATGGAGCAAGAATTTGGTGAGGGTGGCAAGGGCGTCAATATCGCCGGACAGGACTACTCCCTGTGGTTCAATAGCGAGGGCTTCCGTATCGCTCCGGGACGGTCCGCCTTTGGCCCCGGCAGTACGCTCACAACGTGGGTAAACGCCGCCGCTATAGTATCCAACCTTCTGCGGGATGGAGCGTTCGCCACACAGGAGAAAATTGACGCCGCTCCTGATAACGAAGTGCGGGAGCTGGCGGAAAAGCTGTGGTATCTCCGGCAGGATTTCAGCGGCAGCGCAAGGGAACAGAACCTTCTGCCTACGATTTCTCAGCATTTCTTGGGCAAAGGGTTCCCGGACGATACGAAAGAGATCGCCGAGTTGCTGAAAGCCCCGGTCCACCGCCAGCAGATCATGCGGGAGTTGGCCGTGTTCGCGGACAAACATGAGAAGTCCCCTGACCTGCTGCGCTTTAGGCATCATCCCGCCCCGCGGGAACTGCTGGAGCAAGTTGCCGGCCTGTTTGCCCACCGCGAACAATTCCAGTCCGGTGAGGACTTTGCCCCGGCAAAGGCCAGCTTTATCACTGAGGACGAGATTGCTCGCCTGTTGATGCGCGGCGGCGATATATCCGAGGCTAAGCTGCGTATCTATGCCTACTTCATGCAGGGACATAACCCCAAGGAGTGCGCAAAATTCCTGAAAGAGAGTTACGGCGAGGGCGGCTACGGACGCCAGGGCTACAACGAAACTTATGGTGCCAAAGGGATCAGCCTCACCCGTGAAGATGAAGAATCCGGCTACAAGGGCTATGATACGGTCACGCTGAACTGGAATCAGGTGCAGAAGCGTGTCCGAGACCTGATCGACAGCGGGCGGTATCTCAACGATCAGGAAAAGGCATATCTTCCGGCCTATGAGAAAGTGACGCTTGCCCGGAGAATTTACGCTTTCAACTACTATAAGCCGGACCCGGACCGGACTTATCCCCACGAGTGGGACTTTAACGCGGCGAAACGGGATATTCTGCCCCTGCTGGACAGCCCGGAACAGGTGGAAAAGATTTTCAACCGGATGTTGAGCGACTTCGCTCCCCTTTCGCCGGATACACCCCATTATATTGATATGCAGTACGCCCTCCGGGATGTGGGGATGTATCAGCGGGGGGAATCCCCCTTGTTCACCCCTCTGCCGGAGGCCGTCCTGGAGGCGGAGCGCCAGAAGAAGCAGGCGGAAAAGGAGGCCAAGCGTAATACTCCCATAACCCAACGAACAGATTCCGAGGTCCCTCCTGCTTCTGGCGACCGCCTTGCCGCCGCTGCTCGCGCTCTGGCGAAAAAGAGGCCAGCAGCGGCTAAGGAGGACCAGAGCGGGCAATTCAGCCTGTTCTCCACGGCGGAGCCTGTTTCTTTGGAACCGGAGCTGCCCGCACCGGAGGCGGAACCGCGAACATCAGGCACCCAGGATACTCCCGTATTTCCAGATCCGCCTCAAGCGGTGGATCTGGTTCAAGCCTCCGATGCGGACTATACGATGCAGGCTATCCACGCTTCCGTGCAGGAAACACTCACGCAACAGCCTGAAACGCAGGAAAGGCGGTCCGGCCGGACCAAGGTGGAGCTGAATTACCGCGCTTTTGCAAAGATGTTCCCGGAGATCGCCAGCGGTGAATACCGCTATCTGCGTATGGAGGCGGGCGAGGCCGGCGGCGGCATGATGCCCCTCCACCTGGAATGGATTGATACGGATGTAGTCGCTGTCAGTCACACCTATACCCAGAATGGCGACCTCATGCGCGACCCGGAAATGACGTTCCGCGTGGACCGGGAAAAGGGAGCGCTGGAGCCTTTGACCTTCCGGCAGGACGGTTCCATCCAGATTTATCAGGAGGTCTACCCAGAACCCGGCAGATGGATTCCCAAGCTGCGCCGTGATCTGTGCACCTTTGCCCAGCAATGGCTGAACAATATTAGTCAACAGAACTACCACAAGCGGGAGGCTGTCATAGAGCGGGACGGCGAGGATGTACGCCTGACCTTTGACCAGAATGGCAAGGCGGTGGAACCCGCCCTGGCCTCGACAGCAGAAAATACTTTGGGCGAGAATCCTACGGTTAAAGAAATCTACGAGCAATACGCGCCCATGGTCAAAAAAATGGTTTTGGCGGATGCCTTATATCAAAATGCCTGTCTCCATTCTGACCGTGAGAACGCATATTTGGAGGGTGGCGAGGCCGTCAAACGGGCGGCAATCGCCATAAGCTGGGAGAAAACGGACTTCATGCGGCAGTATTACGACAATACTGCTTTCCACAACCAGCTCCATCAGGAGATCATCAGTGAAACCTATCCCATGCTGTCCCAGCCAGAACGAGCCGTACAGCCAGCGAAGGAGCGGGCGGTCAGTCCCGTCACCCTCTACCGGGACCTGCTGGAAATGACGGACCGGGAGATCAACCGGGGCGGCTGGCTCTATGAGCAGCTTCGGGACCGCTCCAATGACTATGATGCCGCCAAAGAAGCCCTTGAAACGGAGCTTGATGCCTATGTAAATCACGTTGCCAGCGGATCCCCTGACATTATGGCGGCGTATCACACTCTGCCAAAATTCCGGGAATGGCTGATTGAGGACCTGATGGAGCGCAACTATCAGGATATTTCTCTTGACCGACGGGACGCTCCTGACCGATACTCCAATGATGCGGAGGCCCCGGAGTGGGCAAAAGGCGCACCGCCCACGCCGAAGCCACGCTATGAGACGTGGTACGCGAAAGGCCCCATTAAGCGCCCAGAGCCTGTGCCACAGGATCAGGAACCCGCGCCGCCTGCCCCCGCCGTGGACCATTCGGAGCCGGGACAGCCGGAGGCCGGTGCGGAGATCCCTCCCACGCCGGAGACAGTGCCGGAACACACCGGCGCGGGTATGCTGGAGCAGTTGGAAAGGGCCGATGCTGCCCCCGCTGAACCCGATCTCACACCCAACGTTGACGAATATCTGAATCTGAAAGCCCAGCACCCGGATAAGCTCGTCGGCGTTCAGGTGGGGGAGTATACGCTGTTCTATGGAAAAGACGCCGAAGCAGCGGCCCCCGCTATGGGGGCAAAACTGCTGACACGTGATGTTCCCGGCCTGGGCACTACCTCCATCACCGGGACCTCCCTGGGCTGGCCGTCCGCGCTGGTGGACCTGCTGGAGCATGGACATAGCGTGGTGATTGCATGGCCCGATCCCGAACGCAGCCCGGACGCACCCTATGAGATTATAAAGGAACGGAGCGCCGCCGGCTACATCCCCCTGGGCATGGAACTGACCATTGACGGGCGGCACATGAAAATTGACAGCGTGGACTTCCAGGCAGGGACGGTCAGCCTGCGGGACCTGGATATGAAGGGCTGGTTCCCCATTTTCCGCTCGGAGCCGATTCCCTTTGTGCGGGAATTTGTAGAGGAAGTCCAGCGGTCCGAAAAATATATTGCCGCTAAAATGGCTTCTGCGCTTAAAGAGGCGGAGAAAACTGCCGCTGACAATTTTGAGAATGGTCTGCCCGAAGAAGTGGAGCAGGTAGAGCTCGACGGCGGGCAGGTCACACCTCCCCCGCCTCCAGCGCTCCGTCAGCCGCAGAATCGCCACAATTTCCGGATCACCGACGATAACCTGGGTGTTGGCGGCGAGAAAACGAAATATCAATACAATGTCACGGCCATCCGCACCTTGAAACAGATCGAGGCGGAGGGCCGTCTTGCTATGCCGGAGGAACAGGAAACCCTCTCCCGCTATGTAGGCTGGGGCGGTATCGCTGGAGCGTTCGATCCGGATGATTCCAAGTGGGCAAAGGAATATGCCGAATTAAAGAAGCTGCTGACCCCGGAAGAATACGATTCTGCCCGCAGCAGCGTGATCAACTCCCACTACACCAGCCCCACCGTCATCAAGGCCATGTATCAGGCGGTGGAGAATATGAACTTTCAGCCGGGGAACGTACTGGAGCCCTCCATGGGCGTTGGCAACTTCTTCGGCCTCCTGCCGGAAAAACTGGCGGCGGCAAAGCTCTACGGTGTGGAACTGGATGATCTGACCGGGCGCATTGCCAGACAGCTCTATCAGAAAGCAGATATTACCCTCGCTGGCTTTGAAAAGACGGACCGGAAGGACTTCTATGATCTGGCCGTGGGCAACGTACCCTTCGGTCAGTACCATGTCAACGACCCGGCCTATAACAAACTGGGCTTCAATATCCACAACTATTTCTTCGCCAAGGCCCTGGACCAGGTGCGTCCCGGCGGCATCGTGGCCTTTGTCACCAGCCGCTACACCTTGGACGCCAAGGACCCCACCGTGCGGAAATATCTGGCGGAGCGGGCTGATCTCCTGGGAGCCATCCGTCTGCCCAACAACGCTTTCAAGGCCAACGCAGGGACCGAAGTGGTGTCGGATATCATTTTTCTGCAAAAGCGGGACCATCCCGCCGTTGAACAGCCCGGATGGGTGCAGGTGGGAGAAAATGAGGATGGTTTCAAAATCAACAGCTATTTCCTGGAACACCCGGAGATGGTGCTGGGCCAGCCCACATCTGAAAGTACCCAATATGGCAGGCAGGACTACACCGTTGCGCCTATTGACGGTGCCAACCTCTCCCAACAGCTCGCCGGGGCCATCCAGAACCTTTCCCCGCCTGGCCGGGAGCTGCTGAATGCCGCGCCGGAGCGGGAGGACGGCAAAGAGGTGGAATCCATCCCCGCCGATCCCTCTGTGCGCAATTTCAGCTACACCCTGTCCGATGGAAGGCTCTATTTCCGCGAGAACTCCCGCATGGACCGGGTGGACATGGGCAAGACCCCGGAGGAGCGCATCAAGGGCATGATCGCCATCCGGGACTGCGTCCGGACGCTCATCGACCTGCAAATGGCCAATGCCAGCGGCGAGGCGGTCCAGGCGGAGCAGGCGAAGCTCAACCGCCTGTATGACAGCTTCACAAGCAAGTACGGTCTCCTGAACAGCCGGGGCAATCAGTTGGCCTTTGAGCAGGATTCCTCCTACCCGCTTCTCTGTTCGCTGGAGGTGGTCGATGAGGAGGGGCGGCTGGAGCGGAAAGCGGATATGTTCACCAAGCGCACCATCCAGAACCGTCAGCCGGTCACCAGCGTGGATACGGCGGTGGAGGCTTTGGCGGTGTCCATCGGGGAGAAGGCCCGCGTTGATCTGGAATACATGGCCGGTCTGATGGGCGGACCTGAGAAGATCCCGCAGATCGTGGAGGACCTGCGGGGCATCATTTTCAAGGACCCCACCACCGGCCCCTTTGACTTGGCCAGAGACGGTGAAAGCGCCCTGCGGGGCTGGCAGGCGGCGGACGAATACCTCTCCGGCGATGTGCGCCGGAAGCTGCACTGGGCCCGCTTTGCGGCGGAGAAGTACCCGGAGTTCGCCGTCAATGTGGAGAAGCTGGAGCAGGTGCAGCCCAAGGACCTGACCGCATCGGAGATCAGTGTCCGTATCGGCGCGTCCTGGGTCAGCCCGGAGTACTACCAGCAGTTCATGTTCGAACTCCTCCACACACCGCTCCAATTGCAGGAGCGGTCAATCAAGCTGATGTATGCTGAAACCACCGGAGAATGGCGGGTTCAGGGCAAGAGCGGGGACAGCCGGGATAATGTCCGCGTCTACGCTACCTACGGCACCAAGCGCGTCAACGCCTACGAGATCTTCGAGGCCGCGCTCAACCAGCGGGACGTGCGGGTCTTTGACAAGACGGTGGTAGACGGGAAAGAAGTTCGTGTCCTCAACGAGAAGCAGACCACCATTGCCCAGCAGAAGCAGGAGGCGATTTGCGAGGCGTTCAAGGACTGGATTTTCAAGGACCCCCAGCGCCGGGAGGCGCTCTGTAAAAAGTATAATGAGATGTTCAACAACATCCGCCCCCGTGAGTATGACGGCTCCCACATCAATTTTGCGGGCATGACCCCGGAAATCTCCCTGCGGCCCCATCAGAAAAACGCCGTGGCTCATATCCTCTATGGAAAGAATACACTTCTGGCCCACTGCGTGGGCGCGGGCAAGACCTTTGAAATGGTTGCCGCCGCCATGGAGAGCAAGCGCCTGGGCCTGTGTCAGAAATCCCTGTTCGTCGTCCCTAACCACCTGACGGAGCAGTGGGGCGGCGATTTTCTGCGCCTGTATCCCGGCGCGAAGGTGCTGGTAGCTACCAGAAAGGATTTTGAGCCCGCACGGCGCAGGAAGTTCTGCGCCCGGATCGCCACCGGAGACTATGACGCTGTGATCATCGGCCATAGTCAGTTTGAGAAGATTCCTCTCTCTCCCGAACGGCAGAGCGCCGTCATCCGGGACCAGATTGACGAAATTATAACCGCGATTGAGAGCGCGAAAGAGGA
>CATJRT010000141.1 GCA_949742895.1 uncultured Eubacteriales bacterium
ACCTTTTGGAGGCGATGTCAGTCGCTATGCGGGCAGGTAATCCTATGCTCAAGGCATTGGAGAGCGCCCGCGAGGACCTGACGATGATTTACCAGGAAAGCAGCGACATCATCGTTGAGTTGGATGTAATCATCTTGAAGTTTAATAATGCCGTCCCGCTCTCCCAGTCATTCTCCGACTTTGCCGAGAGAAGCGGGTTGGAGGATATTGAGAGTTTTGCCTCCATTTACGCCACCATTGAGGGCAAGTCGAGCAGAGCGGATGAAATTATCAGGGAGACCCAGCAAATTATCGCAGATAAGATGGAAATCGAGATGGAAATTGACACCATGATGACAGCGGCAAAGTCAGAAGTAAACATCATGCTATTCATGCCCCTGGTCATCCTGGGTGTCATCGGCTATGCGGGTGCCGGATTTATGGATGCCATTTACACCACCACTGTGGGCAAGATTGTTTCAACCGGCGGCCTGATTGTTTTTGTCATCAGCTTCATCCTGGCGAGAAAATTCAGCCGGATCGAGGTGTAGGAGGTGACGGTATGCTGATCGCTGTAGCGGCTGTGGCAACCATCCTCATGGTGCTTTGGCTGGTGCTCTTGGGCATGGTAAACAATGAGGACTGGATTGAGGCGGCAACCATCAAAATCCTGGACAACCGCCAGCAGATGGAGCGTTTGCGCAGAAAAGACGCGGCAAACAGAAAGAAGCTGGCGCAGTATCACGGCATCGCCTCCAGGGTGATGGGGCTGTTCCTGACCACAGATTCTGAAAAAGAACGGGCAAAGCTGGAGCGGGAAAATGACGCGTTGCAGGCCGGAAATCTTAAAAGCGTCGGGATACTGGCGATGCCGGGGTACGTCCTCCAACGCCGCTTTGGCGTTGCCAACCAGGGGAGTATTTATCGCACGGTTATGGAAAAAAGCATTGAGCTATACGGAAAAAAGTATGCCGCCAACAAAGCCAGGCAGCTTTTGGCGCAGTTGCTGTCGTTTCCGATCATTGGTTTCGCGCTGAGCCTGGCCCTTGGGGCATTACTTCTGGGGATCGATAACATGACAGCGGGGCTGACCGCTATATTTGGCGGGCCGTTGCTGGTGGTGATCCTTGCTTACGCACTATACGATGAATTAAGCGATCAGGTCAACAAGCGGAGGGACGCCATTAGCCGCCAGTTTCCCAACGTGGTCTCAAAATTGGCACTGCTGGTTACCTCTGGCATGATTATGGATCGCGCATGGCGGGAGACAGCCGAGAGCCAGGAGCTGGAGCTGTACCAGGAGATGCGGAAGACATCCGACGAGCTAGCAAACCTGGTAGACCCCTCCACCGCATATGCCAATTTTATTGACCGCTGCAACACGAAAGAGACCACTAAGCTGGCCTCTGCGATCATCCAGAGCCTGTCCAAAGGCAACGCAGAGATCGGCGCACTACTCAAGGGCATGGCTCATGAGGCCTGGCAGGAGCGCCGCCATATGGCGAAGCGCGACTCGGAAGCAGCCAACTCGAAGCTAATGATCCCCACGATGCTACTATTTTTGGCAATCCTAGTTCTTATTATGGTGCCAGTCGTCATCAATTTCGGCAGCTTGGTGTGATGGCCCATCCTTTGGAGGTGTGCAGTGTGACTTCTGTCGTGGTACTGGTAATTGATGTATGCGTAGTAATGCTCCTTCTGGGTATCGTCAAGGTGGCTTTTTTTCATATGTCCGCCGTTTTTCTTCTGATCCCCATCGGTTTGTTGGGCATCATCATCACTGTATGGCTGGTTCGGAAGATCGGGATGCTATTCGCAGAGCACAGCGAGGACAAAAAGAGCAGTAAATAGGGCTTCGGTATACACGTCTCAAGACGTTATACATAGATCCTAATATTGAGAAAGGAGGGGAGATCAATGGTGCGAAAAGCAAATCAACTTATGATTGCGGCGTATTTTTCCGTTACCGGATACGCCAAGCGGCTGAAAAATGAGCTGATGAGCGATGAGCGCGGCCTGTCCGGCGTGGTTGTAGCTGTTTTGTTGATCTTGATCGCCGTGTTGGCTGTGGTCATGCTGTGGGGTTCGCTGAAGGAGTTCTTAAAGAAGATGTGGGATCTGGTCACCGATAAGGAAGGCAGCTTCACAGGCGGCGAAAAGTTTGGCTCATAGAAGCCTAAATGCAGTGATGGGAAGGAGAGTGGAGAATGAAAAAATATACGAAGTTTCTTGCCGATACAAAAGCGTATGCAGTCGTTGAGGCGACCATTCTCTTTCCCATCATAATGATGATTTTTGCCGGCCTGGTGCTGCTGGCGATGTATCTGCCCACTCGGGCGGTTCTGCAGCAGGCCACGCAGTACGCGGCCACTGCCCTCGCTACAGAGCAGAGCGACACCTGGCTGGAATATGATACAGGAGCTATGAAATACAACTGGACAAGGAATCCGGGGAATGTGTATGTTGACTTTCTGGTCAGCCTGTTCACCCGCGATCTGAACAGCGACGCGAAGACCATTGTCAGCAAACTGGAGGGGAAGAGCCTCACCAGCCGCACTGGGAAGCTGTCGGTGGAATGTTCGGCGGTCAACTATGTTATTTATAAGGAGATCATTGTGACAGCCACGCGAACAATCCCTGTTCCGGTGGATCTGTCCTTTGTAAAATTTCCAAAAGAAATCCCTATAACGGTCTCCTCATCGGCAGTGGTGCTAAATGGAGATGAGTTTGTGAGAAATTTGGACTTAGCCGCAGAGTTTGTAGAATATTTGGCGAACAAGTACAATGTTGACTTTTCTGCGCTGACAGGCGCAATAAACAAAGTTTTTGAGATCATGGGGATATAAGTCTCCATAGACCCTGCACTGGGAAGCAGATATGGGGGGAGAGGCATGAACAAGTTCTGGCGCAACTGCAGGGGGGCGGTGACGGTAATGGTCACGCTGCTGCTCATTCCGGCTGTCCTGGTCACCGGTACTGGCGTTGACCTCGCCCGTATCTATGCAGCCCGCAGCGTGGTGCAGGATGCTAACCAGCTGGCTGCCAACTCCGTGTTGGCCAGTTATGACGCCCTGTTGCAGGACCTTTATGGGCTATTTGGATTTATGCAGGATAATGCGGAAATTGCCGGTATGGTGAAAACCCAGATTGAATTGGCCATCAAGGGTCAGGACGGCGCAGGCGGTCCGTTGGCCCGCGATGAGATGGGGTTCAAACTGTTTGACGGCGCTGATCTTCAGCCGGGGAGCGTGTCCCCTGTGGCGCACCACCATTTAAAAGAACCGGCCATTCTCCGCCGCCAGATTGAGGAGTACGCCAAATTTCGTGCGCCTATCATTATTGCAAATGTACTGATGGGCAAGCTGGACACCTTCAAGACGGTCCAGGAGGACGCGAAGGTCATTAAAAAGAAGATGGAAGTGGATGACAAGGTGGAAGAGATCGACAAATTGTACCGGCTCATCCACCAGCGCATTCAGGAGCTCAGCGCGTGTGAGGGCGACGAGGAAACGGCGATAAAGGAGTTGAATCAGACGTATAGTGATATCTGTGGCGAGCTGAACGGAATGTCCAGCATTTGGACGCAATACGCGAAAAAGCTCCGGGAGCTTGAGGACCCGGAGCTCCAGAAGCAGCTGGACGAGGCAGAGGAAACCGTAAAGTGGTTGGTTGGAGTGGACGCAGACGCCGCCAAAGAGGCCCAGAAGTGGGTGGACGAGTTGAAGGAACAGCTGGAGGAGGCACAGCAGGAGGGGAAAGAAGAGCTTGACCGCTTAACAGCCGAGTATGAGAAAAAGGCGAGGAGCTTAGAAAAATACAGTATCGCCTGGAATGATAAGCGGCAAACTCACAAGGATAAGCTGGATGCGTATATTTCAAAATTTGTCAATGAGCACCCAATTTCCTTTGAAGAGAATGGTTTGATTCCATTGTGTAGAAAGGCGGACGAGAAAAAGGCAGAATTGGGAAAAAAGATCCAGGAGCTTGAGGATTCTTTGGATAATGGGTGCTCCCAGGATCTGAAAAACGGACTGACAACACCGATTGAGCGGGAGGACCGGAACGGGAAAAAAGTTAGCAAGTCTGTAATCAATGACTATAAAGACCTCATCAGATATAACTTGGAGGTCATGGCCACCTCAATGGCCCAAAATACCCCCGTTTCCTCTCTCCAGGACTTCAAAGGGGATATCACCCAGATTGATGAGACGATCAAGATCCTGCTCGGCGAGGATGAGGCGCAGAGTACTAAAATCGGCAGCAAAGACCTGGGAGAATTCCGAAAAGATATCATTATAACGTATACATTTCCTCTGCCCAAAACATCTGCCGAGAATAATCCGCTGGAGACTTTGCTGAAGGATGCTCCCGCGCAGGGGAATTTTCACGCTGCGGAGCCCGGCTTCAAGCAGTTTCAGGATCCCATTTTCGACGGCACAAAAAATGCCGATTTTTATCAGGAGCTGGATGATCTCTACGGGGCCGGGAAGGGCGACGAGACCGGAAAGGACAACGTAAAAAACTCTATCACAAATATTTTCAAGGCGGCCAAAAGCCAGTTTACCAAGCTCTTCAATTGGTTCACGCCAGAGGGGGCAAAGTATTTGGCAGGCGGTGCCAATGAATCTGACCCCAGTACCGGCTCCACCTTCGGGACAAACGATGCCTATGACTGGGGCAGTGAGGACGGGGGAAAGAATGAACTGCAAGCCTCCCTTGACAGCGATTTTCTCTCTATTTTGGGTAATCTCGCCGATACGGTGGCTGATCAGGTGCTACTGGTGGTATATGACACGGAAATGTTTTCCAATTACACGACCGCAGGCGAAAAGAAGGGCTACCCGGAGAAGAATATGGCCGACGTCACGCTCAGCCCGGAGGTGAACTATTACTTCCAGTCCGAAGTGGAGTACCTCTATAACGGCAATCTGGCAGACGCGGTGGCCAATCTGAAGTCAGTGGCGGGCATGATCTTTCTCATCCGTTTTGTGTTTGACTATGTGGCCTCCTTCTCCATTCCGTCAGTGAACACGGTGGTCAATGGCATCAAGACGGCCCTGGCCTGGACAGGTCCGTTTGCCATCCTCACCTCCGAGCTGGCGCGGCTGGCGATTGCCCTGGGGGAGTCTGTTATGGATGTTCAGCGCCTGCGCTCCGGGGAGGAGGTCGCCATCTATAAGACAACCGAGACCTGGACCTTCAGTCTGGATGGGATCGGCAAAATGTTTTTAAATGAGGTCTCTGAGGCGGCCATGGAGGGGGCCTTAGAGGTAAAGGACGCCGGTAGTTCGAGCAAAGAAACCGGCATGACCTATTTAGACTACCTGCGGCTGTTCCTTCTCCTGGTAAACGGGGACACCTTGGCCCGGCGGACGGCAAATCTGATCGAGCTGAACGTGACCAACTACCGGGAGCGGGCAAAACCCGGAAAGATCGAGGACCGGATGGCTGCTGCGGAGCGCTTTGACCTGTCGAAGGCCTCGACGGATTTCACCATTACGACGGCGGTGGATATGAGGATGTTGTTTTTATCGATGCCCTTTGCCCAAAAGGGTATCGACGGTGTGATTCCGCCAAAAACCTTCCCCATTTCCGCAACTGACTATAGGGGGTACTGAGATGCGGCGCGATGAAGCTGGGTATATCGTGGTGGAAACGATTGGATGTTTTCTCCTGTTTGTATTCCTCAATATCTCCATCCTCAGCCTGATCAACATCGTCACCGTCCAGGCGCGGATCCACTATGCCCTGACCCAGGCGGCGGAGGCGGTGTCCATGTATACCTATACACTGGATGTCGTGGGCCTTGCGGACCATATTGTAGCTGGCGCCCAGAAGGCGGAGGATGCAGAAGAGGGCTTGAACCAAATCAAGGGGCACATCAACGACTTGACAAACGCCATTCGTTCCCTGGATATGCCCGAGGTCGGCAACAGGGCGGAGGTGCTCTTTGACGACGGGGTGACAATCGTCGAGGATATCCAGAATGATCCCCAGGCTGTATTTCAGAAATTCCTGACCTACAATGTAATGGAGGGGATGGATTTCCTGTTTGAAGGAGCGGTACGCCCTCTAGTTGGATGGTATTTGAGAAACGGAGATCTTTCTGGGGACGAATATTTGCGCGCTTTCCATGTGGAAAACGGGCTGAAGGGGCTGGACTTTAAGAAACTGAGCACGCTGGACCTGGGCACTACGGTCACTGACCATGACAGCCGCTTCCTTACTAAGCGCGGGACGGTGAAGATCGTTGTCTCCTATAATATTGACTACACCTTTGGCGCACTTCCGCTGGATTTTGCCAAGCTCCACGTCACCCAGGCGGTGGAGACCCGGGCCTGGCTGGGCGGCCTGGGAGAGGGCTACAACAAGAAGGGGGAAAAGTCGGCCTCATGAAGGATCGGAGATCATATGGGATTCTGCCCTACGCGGGGCTCCCAATTCTAATGGCGGGGCTGTGGCTGGCAAAACGCGATGGGTTGAGTGCCCCCGTTCTGCTGCTGCGGGAGGTGCTGCTCGCTTTTGGCTATGCGGCATCCCTCGGCGATCTGTGGGAGAAGCGGGTCCCCAACGCCCTGCTCGGGATGATGCTGGGTGCATGGGTGCTGGTCATTATGCCGCAGCTCTTTTGGCAGACGGAGAGGGCGCTGGTCCTGCTTGTCAGCGGGATCATTGGCTTCCTGCTGGGCGGGATCCTCTTTCTGACAGTCTATCTGGTCAGTCGGAAGGGGCTGGGCGGCGGCGATGTGAAGCTGATGGCGGTCTCCGGCCTCTACCTCGGCGCTGATGGCGTTTTGCCGGCCATGCTCTATGGCTCGGTGCTCTCAGCGCTTGCGGCGATTTTGCTAATTCTATGTAAAAAAATTGAAAGGAAGGATACCATCCCGCTGGTCCCCTTCCTGTATGCCGGTATGCTTGTGACGGTGTTTATCCAATAGGGGGGTATCAAAATGAAACGTGGGAAACGGATCCTGATCAGCATCGGCTGCGCGGCTCTGCTGATGATTTCTTGGATAGCTGCGGTCACGGCAAAGAGCGATACACAAAAGCAGGCCGAACTGATAGCACAGGCTGCCGTCTATACGGAGGACGAGATCTATATTTTGGCAGCCCCGCTGCTGGAGGAGGCCGCTGGCTATCGCGGAGCGCACACCCTGGACGCGGAGGAGGCGCTCAAGGACGTCTATCTGCACCTGCTCCAGAAGAGTGGATATGCCGGCAAATATACGCAGCTGCTGGAGCAGCAGATGGCCCGGGATGACGCATCCCCGGATATCTTCCTGGAGGCCGCAGAGTACTACCTGGACCGCGCCAAGCTGCCAGAGGCGCTGACCATATTGCGGACCGGTGCCGAGAGGACCGGCGATAGCGGACTGAAGCGGGTATATGAGGAAAATCGCTATCAATACTCCATGGGGACTAGCTATTACCAAGATGTGACCACCACCTGTGCCGGAGCGATCCAGGTGATGGCGCAGGGGGCCTGGGGACTTGCCTCCGCAGACGGACAGCTTGTGATTCCCTGTGAGTACGACAAGATCAGCACCTACAGCGATGACCGGGCCATTGTCCAAAAAGGCGGCGTCATTTTTGCAGTGGACGCAGAGAATAACCGCGTGGCACTTTTGCATAGGGATGCGTCTGATTTTGGCAACTTTGCTGAAGATCGGGCCTCTCTGAAGACGGAGGATGGCTGGGTGCTTACAAATAGCGTATTGGCTGTGGGCCGCAACAGCTTTGAGGAGATCGGTATGTTCACCGGTGGATGCGCCCCGGCGAAGCGGGGAGGAAAGTGGGGACTCATTGATGCTTCAGGTAGCGAGTGGGTCCTCTCAGCGGAGTATGACGATGTAATCAGGGACGAGCTGGGGCGGTGCCTGGCCCAGGATGCCGTCTTTGTGAAAAAGGGCGGAGAGGTCCGCCTTCTGGTCTCCCAAGTGCCGGTGGGGGAGGCATATGAGGACGCACATCCCTTTGACAACGGCTGGGCCGCAGTGAAGAAGAACGGGAAATGGGGCTTCATCGATACCGCCGGAGAAGTCAAAATCGACTTCCAATTCGATGATGCGCTGTCCTTCGGACAGCACCTGGCCGCAGTTAAGGTTGACGGCACCTGGGGGTATGTCAGCTTGTCCGGTGAGCTGGTCATCGAGCCGCAGTTTATCGCCGCAAAGAGCTTTTACCACGGGAGTGCTCCGGTCCAGACGCGGGACGGGTGGCGGTTCATTACCCTGGAGGAGTACAGAGAAGGAGATGGCTTATGATAAGATATCAGATCCAGACACAGTACGATGTGTCCGCAGGGGCAGTTTTGACGGTGCGCTTTCCGGAAGCAGACATGGATCACAAAGCGCTCTATACCCTCCAGGCGGACTGGCCCGAGTTTCTGGTGCCGTTTCGGTATCGCAGCGTTGACGGCTATGCGGAGTGCTCCTATGAACTGGCGAACCGCAGCAAACTGCAATATCGCTTTGGCAACCGCCCCCCAAAGGAATATGTGGAGTTTTGGACTCAGGTCCTCCAGCCGCTGCTCGACTGTGACGACTGGTTCTTAAAGCCCCTGTCCTTTGTGCTGGACCCGGACTACCTCTATATTGACAAGGCGGGGAAGACGATCAGTTACCTCTATATTCCAGCGGTCCCGGACTGTGTGGGCTATGAAGCTCTCAGGGAAATGGTGACGGTGCTCTCACAGAAGAATTCTACAACGGATCAGCAACTGGAAAATCAAGTGCTACGGGCAATCATGCAGGATTTCAATCCCAGGGTCTTCCTCCAAATGCTGCGAGAGAGCCAAAGCCGCGAGGCGGGTCCCAGATGGACACCACCCGCTCCGAAAAAGAAGCCGGAAGACTTATCAGCCGGGCTTTATCCGGAGATACCGGGCAAGCCCCCCAAAAGGCCGGGCGAAAGGCAGCCAGCGCCCGATGATGTTGTAGTCCATCTTGATAACACGGGCGGAAAGCGGCCCGACAAAAAAGAGGAAAAGCAAGGCGGAATTTTCGGATTCAAAAAGAACAAGGAACCCAAGCCTTCAAAGGAAAAATCCCCGCGGAAGGGCCTGTTCGGCGGCAAGGAAGCTAAACATCCCAGCGAGATCGTACTGGGTGCCGGAGCGCCGGGTGCTGTCTCCCCTGCTATGAGGCGAGAGAGAGACCTTGTGTCCATGCAACCTGTGCCGCCCGTGGATGAGGATGACGAGGTGACGAAGCTTACACCGGCAGAGGTTGCCGGGCGGTGCCTCCGTCTGGCCAGCAACGCGCCGCTGCCGCAGAGCATCCCGGTGGACTTCCAAGGCGGCTTGCCATTTACGATCGGCCGGTTTGACGTGTCTGTCGGGATGCGGCAGTCATCGTTTGAGTTCGACAAGCAGACCGAGGCAGTGAGCCGCCATCATGCCGCGATTGAGCAAGGGATGGACGGCGTCTGCCAGATCACGGATCTATCCTCCAGCGCTGGCACGTTCATTAATGGAAAACGTCTGACGCCTAATGTGCCTCACCCCCTGCTGCGGGGAGACCGCATCTCCTTTGGGACCTGCGGCGCAGACTATATATGGGAGGAATGATTTATGACCGCACTATCGAACGGCGAGGGCCTCTTTTACTGCGGCATTGCCATCATGGCCGGAGCCGCTGCGGCGGGGATTATCACAGCCGTAGTCTTCTCTCTGACGGGACGGCGCCTGCGGAAGCGCCTTGACACCGAATTCGGAAAAAAATGTCGTTGATCGGACGGTGCCATAGATATGTCTCAAATAATTGCAGGTACATACGAGATCGTTGAAGAACTCGGTGCCGGAGGCAGCGGCATTGTCTATTTGGCAAAGCATCTCCGTCTTGGGAAATGGGTTGTCCTGAAGGCGGACAAACGGACGATCACCGCCAGGCCAGAGGTGCTGCGCCGAGAGGTGGACGCACTGAAAAATCTGAGCCATTCTTATATCCCGCAGGTGTACGATTTCGTTGTCGAGGGCGAGACCGTATACACGGTGATGGACTACATCGAGGGGGAGAGCCTCGACCGGGCCCTGAAGCGGGGAGAGCGGTTTTCTCAGGCACAGGTGCTTGAGTGGGCGCACCAACTGCTGGAGGCGCTGGTCTATCTCCACAGCCGCCCTCCCCACGGCATTCTGCACAGCGACATCAAACCGGCCAATATCATGCTGACGCCGGAGAACGATGTCCGACTGATCGACTTCAACATTGCTCTGGCGTTAGGCGAGGAGGGGGCGGTCCGGGTCGGCTTCAGCCGCGGCTACGCCTCGCCGGAGCACTACGGGATCGACTACTCCGCAGCTAATGTCACGCGGCAGGACAGCGCGGTGGAGACGCGAGTGTCTGCGGAGACCGTCCTTCCCGGCCGGGGCGTGGGCAACTCGGTCTCGACACAGCGGGGCTCTCTGCTCCTGGATGTGCGTTCGGACATCTACAGCTTGGGCGCAACGCTCTACCACCTTCTCAGCGGGAAACGTCCCTCGCAGGACGCAAAAGAGGTGATCCCCCTCTCTGCGCCGGAAGTCAGCCCATCTGTGGCCGCCATAATTGCCAGAGCAATGGCTCCGAGTCCCAGCGACCGGTATCAGTCTGCCCAGTCTATGCTGGAAGCCATAGAGCAGCTGCACAAAAACGATCCCCGGGCAAAATGGCACAGGCGGCGCACTATCGGTGCGGCAGCTTTTCTCACAGCGCTCTTTCTGGCTGGCGGGCTCTGTTGTTTCACCGGCCTGCGCCAGATGGAACAAGCCCAGGCCCAGGCCGCGGAGGAAGCGCGGCTAGCAGAGGAAGCCGCCCGTGTCGCTGAGGAAGCTGAGCGCACGGCGCAGCGGGCCCTTGCGGCGGTCAGCGCCGCTGAGGAGGCGTACCGGAACGGCGATATGCCCAGGGCAGCCGCCCAGGCAAGGGAGGCGCTGCTCCTAGATTCCCCCTATACCGTCCAGGCCCAGAGCGCTTTGGCGGCTGCACTGGGCGTGTACGACTTATCCGACGGCTTCAAACCGCATCTGCTTCTGGAGTTGCCCAGCGAGCCGCTTAAGACCGCGCTCTCCCCTGCGGGAACCCGGGCGGGGGCCATCGTCAGCGGTCAGATGCTCGTTTTCGATACGGAGAGCGGCGCGCAGCTGGCCTCCCTTCCGGCAGACGGCTCCGCGCTGTCGGACATTGCGTTCCCCAGTGAGGATATGGTGCTCTACGCCGGCGAGGATGCGCTGCGGGTCTACGATCTGACTGCGAACAAG
>CATJRT010000142.1 GCA_949742895.1 uncultured Eubacteriales bacterium
ACCTTCCACCGGCTGATCGACCTGTGCTGCCTGGTGAGCGCCAAGTACACCCGCTCCAAGGTCCGCAAGGCCATGCCCCAGGGCTACGCCTACATCATCGACGAGCTGATCCACACCCACTACGAACACAACGAGACGGACAAGCGGGACTACTATGAGAACATCATCACCACCATCATTGAGCTGGACCGCGCCCCCAATTTCCTCATCCACCTGTGTGAGCTCATCAAACGGCTGGCGGTGGACCACCTCCACCTGGTGGGGGACATCTTCGACCGGGGACCTGGGGCGGACGTGATCATGGACTGCCTGATGGACTACCACAGTGTGGACGTGCAGTGGGGCAATCATGACATCCTGTGGATGGGCGCGGCCTCTGGGTCACGCACCCTGGTGGCCACCGTGCTGGCCAACTCCCTGCGCTATAACAATCTGGAGGTCATCGAGAACGGCTACGGCATCTCCCTGCGCCCCCTGTCCGCCTTTGCCGACGACGTGTACCGCAAATGCGACGTGAGCCGCTTCGAGGTGAAGATCGCCAAAGAGGACGAGGGCAGCTTTACCGACCGGGACAAGCTCCTTGCCGCCCGGATGCACAAGGCGATCGCCCTGATCCTCTTCAAGCTGGAGGGGCAGAAGATCATGCGCAACCCCGCCTTCGGCATGGACGACCGGCTGCTGCTGGACAAAATCGACTACGAAAACAAAACCGTCACCATCGACGGTACGGCCTACCCCATGCTGGACACCGATTTCCCCACCGTGGACCCTGCCGACCCCTATGCCCTCACCCCGGAGGAGGACGCGGTCATCAACGCCCTCACCCGCTCCTTCCGGCACAGCGAGAAGCTCCAGCGCCATGTGCGCTTCCTCTACTCCAAAGGCGGGCTATACCGCGTCTACAACGGCAACCTCCTCTTCCACGGCTGTATCCCCATGGATGCCAACGGTGAGCTGATGCACTTCTCCATTGGCTGCAGGGACCTGTCCGGACGGGAGTTCCTGGACTACGCCGATCTTACCGCACGCAAAGCCTACTACGACAAGCCCGGCTCCCCGGAGCGGCAGTTCGGCATGGATTTCCTGTGGTGGCTGTGGTGCGGGCGCAACAGCCCCATCTTTGGCCGGGACCGCATGACCACCTTCGAGCGGCGGTTCGTCGCCGACGAGTCTACCCATGTGGAGACCAAAAACGCTTACTACCAGCTCTACAACGACCCCGCCGTATGCGAAAGCATTTTGAAGGAGTTTGGGCTGGACGGCCCCCACAGCCATATCATCAACGGCCACGTCCCCGTGAAGTCCAAGAAGGGGGAAAGCCCGGTGAAAGGCGGAGGCAAGCTGGTGGTCATCGACGGCGGGTTCTGCAAGGCATATCAAAAAACCACTGGCATCGCCGGCTACACCCTGATCTACAATTCCGCCTGCTTCCGTCTGGTGTCCCACGAGCCCTTTGCGGGCCGGACGGACGCCATCCGGGAAAACCAGGACATCGCCTCCACCTCCCGAATCTTCGAACGGCTGGACAGCCGCGCCCGCATCGCCGACACCGACGCAGGCCGCCAGCTCCAGGAGCAGATCCGGGACCTGCTGGCCCTGCTTGGGGCCTACCGCAGCGGCGCCATCGTGGAGAGCCACAAGGAGTGACATAATCACAAACCGCCCTGTCCGGCACGCCGGACAGGACGGTTTTTAGGTGAAAGCGTCAAATGGCTCTTGCAATTGCGCAGACAATGAGTTGAAATCAGAATCGGAAACATAAAGAGCGGCAGGCTGTTGGTGCACCCCACGGCCCTGCGCGAGTGGGCGTAGCACTCAACACAGCGATTGTGTATCGTACCATAGACCTATTATATCCGTTTTTCCCCGTCTTTGCAAGGTGGGAAACCGGGTTTAATGGGTTATGTGTTCGCGTTGATTTTTTCAGGGCGGTGTTGAGGACAAAACTTGACGCCGCTGTTATACCCAGTTCGATTGACAGTGTTCCAGTGACAGCCATCGGCACAGATGCTTTTTATTGAACCAATGGATTGAAAAGCGTTACCATTCCAAACAGCATAACCCAAATAGGCAAGCAGGCATTTTTCAAAACAAGCTTAACCAGCGTGAAAATCCCAAATAGCGTTGCAGAGATAGATAAGGGAGCGTTTGGCAACTGCACCACCCTGTCCAGCGTGAATATCCCCAGTAGTGTAACGAAGATTGGCCGTTCTGCATTTCAGGGTTGCGCCCTAACCAGTGTGATTTTACCTGTCGGTATCACTGCAATTGAAGATTACGCATTTGTAAACTGCGCCAGCTTGACCAACGTAGTTATCCCAGCTGGCGTTGCCGAAATTGGCTTTGGCGCATTTTCGGGTTGCGGTCTGGCCAGCGTTACCATTCCTGACAGCGTAAGCAAAATTGATTCATGTGGATTTAACTGTGAAAGCCTAAAGGATGTATATTACAGTGGTTCGGAAGAGCAATAGTCAATGGTTAAGCTCTCCTGGGGAAATAACTGCCTGACTGACGCCCGCAAGATGGCTAACCTGCACTTTAAATAGTACGCTCCCGGTCCTTGCCTGTTTCTCTGATGTAAAATCCGATGCCTATTATCTGGACGCGGTGGACCCGGTCGTCGCCAAGGGCACCAGCATCGCCGCCTTTTCTCCTGACCAGACCTACTCCCACGGCGAGATCCTCACCTTCCTGTGGCGGGCGACGGGGGAGCCCGAGTCCAACGCCCTGCCTCCCTTCGCGGTGAAGGCGGGGGCCTATTACGAAGGTGCAGTCAAATGAGCTTTTGAAAAAGGCATGATCGGCGCGGGCTTCGACCCCAAGGCACCCTGTACCCGGGGTGAGATCGTCACCTTCCTGTACCGGGCGTACAAATAAACAAAAGAGGCCCCTCCCAGCCGGGAGGGGCCTCTTTAATCAGCCAAATTGTCCGCTGCTTCTTTGTTGTCACACTCCGATGACCCATTACGGGGGGCTTTCCTCCGTCTCGGGACGCAAATATCCAGGCCCACGGCCCTTCTTGGTTTGTGTCTCTCGCTCCGGTCCATCCGCCCCTATGAGTCTATTGTTGCGCTCAGGCTTCGTCCTCAATGAGTCCGTAGCCGCCGCCGTTGCGCTTATAGACCACTGCGAACGCACCACCGTCCTCATCCTTGAAGGCAAAGAAGTTATGGCCCAGCAGGTTCATCTGCAAAATAGCCTCGTCCACCGTCATGGGCTTAATGGGGAACTTCTTGGTGCGCACCACCTGGAAGTCGCCCTCCTCCACGTCGGGCACAAAGGAGGTCTCCTCCACAGCCTCCGGCTGAAGGAACGCTCCCTGGCGCAGACGCTTTTCCAGGCGGGTCTTGTGCTTGCGCAACTGACGCTCCATAGATGTGACCGCCGCATCCACCGACGCGAACATATCCGACGTACTCTCCGCTACCCGGAGGATGGTGCTGCCGGAACGGATGGTCAATTCCACCTTGTTCCGGTCCTTTTCTACAGAAAAGACCAGATTGGCCTCCGCCTCAGTTTTGAAGTAGCGGTCCAGCTTACCCACCTTTTTCTCGGCATACGCGTGGAGGGATTTGGGCAGGTTGACCTTTTTGTCTGTAAATGTGAACTTCATGTGCTCAGCTCCTTTCGCCCAAAAGGGCGCAGCATTGGGGGAGGACAAGCCCCCTGTATGAAAGTATTATACCATGCTTCTCCGCTGGGTGCCATAGTTTTTTGGCGTTTTTCACAAAAAATTTGCACAGGGGCCCATCATCCCCCCACCACCGCCCGACCGTCGATGAAAACATGGGTAACTCTGCTGCGCCAATGGAAGGGGTGGCCGTCCAGCACCACCACATCCGCGTCCTTTCCGGCGGTGAGAGAGCCCAGCCGGTCCCCCACTCCGGCGATGCAGGCAGCGTTAATGGTGATAGCCGCCAGCGCCTCCTCCTCCTCCATCCCCGCCCGGGCGGCCATAGCGGCACAGAAGGGCAGCAGACTGATGGGAGTCTCCGGATGGTCGGTACATATGGCCACCTGCACCCCCGCCCGGGCCAGGATAGCGGTGTTTTCCATGGTCAGATTGGCCAACTCCGGCTTGCAGCGGTCCATGAGGAACGGCCCGGTGATGACCGGCACCCCCGCCTTTGCCAGCTCGTCCGCGATGAGGTGGCCCTCGGTGCCGTGGACGACGGCGCAGTCCAGACCGAATTCACGGGAAATGCGCAGGGCTGTGGCAATGTCGTCCGCCCGGTGGACGTGGAAGTGGGCGGGCAGACGGCCCATCACCACCGAGCGCAACGCGTCCAATCTGACATCCGGCTCTGGGGCGTCCATCTGGCAGTCCGACTCCGCCCGGACGCATCTCAGCTCATAGTCCAGCGCCTGGGACAGCTTCTCCCGGATCAGCGCGGCAGTGGCCATGCGGGTGGCTGGACCGTGACCCTTATGAACATTTTTGGGGTTTTCACCCAGGGCAAACTTCATAGCCGCCGGGGCGCGTACTACCATGCGATCCACCATCTGGCCCGCCGTTTTCAGCAGCACCGACTGGCCTGCAATGGGGTTGGCGGAGCCGGGACCGGTAAGCACACAGGTCACACCCGCCCGAAGCGCCTCCCCGAAATAGTAGTTGAAGGGATTCACCCCGTCTAAGGCACGGATATGGGGGGTAAACGGCTCCGCGTTCTCGTTCAGGTCGTCCTCCGGCCCGCCGCAGCCGTACAACCCCAGGTGGCAGTGGGCATCTATAAAGCCGGGCAGCACGTGGCCCCCCCGGGCGTCCACCGCACCGGTCACCTCTATGTCCTCCGGCAGCATCTCCATAGGCCCTGCCTGGACAATACGGCTACCCTTCGCATATACGAAGCCGCTGGAGATGGTCTCACCGTCCATGGTATGGATAACGCCGTTGATAATCAGCATATGGATTCCTCCCTGATCGTTTTCAAACATCCTGGCCGCCCCAGGCTTCGACAGAATTCTTTTCCACAGTGTGCTACACTATATTTGCGGCGCTGGCCGCAGCATGGGCCTGTCCCACGGGGCTTGACCCATGCGGTCATTCCATTCTCCCGCGCAATAGACCTTTTGGGCTCTTTCCTTCGGGAAAGAGCCGATTTTTATATAGAAGCACTGAGCAGGCGGCTGCAAGGAAGTTTGGATCGGAGCGAGGATAAAAAACCAGGATTCGCGCAGCAAGTCTGTTTTTATCTGAGTCGCAGCGAAAACGACCGAGCGTCCAGCTGCTTGCAAAGCGTGACACCTCAGGGCACAAACATCCGGGCCTTCGACCCTGCTTGATTTGCGCCCCCCGCCTCAGTCCAGGCTCCCTACTCCGGGCGCTCAGCGCTTCTAACAAAAAAGGGGACGCACAGCGTCCCCTTTTCTTTATTTTCTTCCGCCCCGGCGGTTGCCCCGCTTCTCATTCATGTGCAACTCGGACAGCTTGCTGTCGGAGCTGGCCATAAACTGTTTGAGCTGATCCTCAAAGCTGGCTGGGCCGCGGGGCTGAGGCGGATCCGGCATGAAGCCCCGGCCTGCCCCGGAACGGCGGGCCGGACGCGGCTCCCCAGACGGATGGGGTCGCGGCTCTGCAGTTCCTCCCGGCTTGGGACCGGGCCGGCGTTCTGGCCGGGGCGGAGGCGGCAGCGCCTGCTTGATAGACAGGTTGATCCGATTGTTGGCGTCCACGCCGATAACCTTCACCTTGACCTCCTGGCCCTCGCTCAGGTGGTCGTGAACGTCATTGACGTAGGAATACGCGATTTCCGAAATGTGTACCAGACCGGAACGGTTGCCGGGCAGTGACACAAACGCGCCGAATTTGGTGATCCCAGTCACCTTTCCCTCCAGGATGGATCCAACTTCAATCCCCATAAATCTCTTTTTTCCCTCTCCGTATGTATTGATTTTTTCTGCGCACGACAGCTTATTGAGATGCGTCCTCAAACACAATTTCGTCCGGCTTCAGAAGCCCCAGCTTATCCCGGGCGATGTCGGCCCGATGCTCTGGGTCGCCGCTGTGCGCAATATCGTCTGCCAGAGACGCGTTTGCCTCCCGCTGCGCCTGGACCTCCCGGTTCAGCGCCTCCCGCTCGGCCTGGGCCGCCGTGAGCTGCGCCTGCAGCGACAGAAGCGCGGCGGCGGCGGCGGCCAGCAGGACCAGCACCAGCAGCTTGGTTGCCGCACCTGCGCGTTTGACCTTCATGTGCTGCCGCCTCCTTTCCCTTGTCCTTTGCAAAACGATATATCATGTTTATTTTATACCATTCCAGCCAATTTTGGAAGTGCTTTTTTTGATCTTTCAAAACTTTTTTTCCAGCCCGTCCGGTACGGCGGACCGGCGCGGTGAGAAACCGCCATAATTGGCGGATACGTCCGGCCAACCACAGCAGCGCGGGCAGCATCAGCCGGCTCAGCGTAAGGAAATAGGCCCCGCCCCCCAGCAGGAAAGCCATCCCATGATAGATGCGCACCTGCCCGTCGTCCCGCAGGAGGGTAAGCAGGAACAGCGCCGCCGTGGCCCCCAGCCAGAACAGCAGGTCCAGAACAAAGGCCAGCCCACGCAGCCGCAAACTCCGCCGGACGGTGCGCATCCCGTCGTAAACCAGGCCCAACGCGGCCCCAAGCAGAAAGCCCTGCCCGAAGACGGCCGCCTGGCCCATGACGTCTACGTGCATGGTCAGCGCAGGAGCCGGGAGAAAAATCCGCCCCGTCCGCCAACCTCATCCTCATAGGTGACAGCGTCTATATCGCCCTCCACCTTCAGGTCGCCGCCGTCCAGGGACAGCTTCTCGATGTGCAGGTTCTCTCCTGTCACCACCATGGCGCCCTTGGAGGTAGACAGCACAATGGTATTCTCATCAAACCGCTCCACATCCTCCACACCGGACACGGTGAGGCTCTTCCGTTCCTCGATCACCACATGGTGGGGCGCGGACAGACCGCCCTCATATGCCATGGAACCATCTCCCTTATCGTTGATGGTTCATTCTATGGGGTTTGTCCGAAGATTATGATTCAAAATGCTCCCCGGATGCTTCCTGCTCCAGCTCTGACTTCGCCGCCTGGACCGCAATGCGGGTGCGCAGGTCCCGCTTGAGCAGGGTGTACAGCACTGCCGTAATGGGTACGCTCACCACAATGCCCGCCAGCCCCAGCAGAGCGCCGCCCACAGTGACCGCTGCCAGCACCCATATACCGGGCAAGCCCATGGACGTACCAACCACACGGGGATAGATGATGTTGCCCTCAAGCTGCTGGAGGGTCACCAGGAACACCAGGAACCACACCGCTTGCATGGGGTCGATCATCACCAGCAGCACTGCGGAGATACCCGCCCCCAGATACGCCCCCGCCACCGGAATTAAGGCAGACACGCCTATGATAACCGCAATCAGCGGCGCGTAGTCAAATCGGAAGATACACATACCCAGGAAACACAATCCACCCAGGATGAACGCCTCCGTCACCTGGCCGGAGATGAATTTGGAGAAGGTATCTACCGTGAGCCGGGTCACCGACAGCAGCGGCCCAGATATCCGCTTTGGCAGGTAGGTAGTAACCAGCCTTCGGCACTGGGCCACCAGCCGCGGCCCGCCGGACAGCATATACACCGAAAATACCAGTGAAATGACCCCAGTGACCACGCCGGATATCACCACACTGGTCATGCCGATCAAATGGGGCAGTGTGTTGGTAAGGGCGTCCAGCGCCCCATTGAGCACATTCTTCAGCGTATCGCTGATACCGGCGGAAAGGTTCAGGTTTGCAAGCTGCTCCAGATCCAGCTTGGCCACCACCCAGTCGTACAAATCCTGGAAATTGGCCGCGTAAATGCTGATATTGCCCACAAAGGTCTCGATGCTGTGAATCAGCTCAGGCACCACCAGGGAAACCAGCGCCGTAATCAGCGCAATCACCACCAGGTAGGCCGTGGCCGCCGCCAGGGGACGGGCGGCTTTTTTCGCCTTTCCGGGCAGAGCCTTCTCGTACTGGCGGGCAAAGAAATTGCAGGGCCGGTTGAGAATAAACGCGATTGCCAGACCGATAAACAGGGGCTGGAACGCCCCCAGCACCCCGCCAAGCCAGCCTGTCACCGCGTCAATTTTCACAATCACCGCCACAAGTACAACCGCGTAGGTAATCAGCAGCACCAGACTGCGGAACATTTTTTTCTCCATGGGAACGCTCCCTTCCTTACCGTGTTTCCCTCAGTGTACCATTGAAAACGCTCCGCGTCAATTTATGTTTTCTCCAAACTCTGCCTGTACACCCTCCAGTCCGGTAGACGCCGTAGGAGGCCCGGAGACAACCCGGCAGGAAGCTCTTCCGGAGGAAAAAAACGCAGGCTGTCCACCTCGTCCTCCTGACATTTCAATGTACCGGACCAGTCCCGGCACACAAAGAAAAATTCCACGTTATACACCTCGTCGCCATTGGGGTACACAGCATGCTCCTCCGCCCCGGTATATACGCCTATCAGCTCCAGTGCGTGGGCGGTGAGCCCGGTCTCCTCCAACAGCTCCCGGCGGGCGGTGTCTTCCGCCGACTCCCCTGGTTCCATGGAGCCCGCTGCGGAAAAGCACCAAAGGTGATTGTCGCTCCTCAGCTGAAGCAGAATACGCCCTTCTTTATCCTCAATGAGAACGCCCGCTCCCACTTGGATCAGGGGACGGTGGCCCACAAAGGCCCGCAGGTCCATAATATATCCCAATGTAAAACCTCCCACAGCCGTAAATTTTTTCTTGCTGGACTGTGTTGCCCTCAGTGTATCACCGGAAACCCGCCCCGTCAATTTAAGATTTTCAAAATTTGGGGTGTACGTCGTCGCCCCGCGCCCGCTCCAGGTCGATCTGTTTCTTCCGCCCGGAGGCACAGGCCAGCATGGCGTGCAGCCCTTCCCGGTCTCCGGACTGGATGGCCGCGCGGTACTCATGCAGCCGCCCCTCCAGCTCCTCCAGCACGCTCCCCAGCGCCGGGGCATTGAGGGCGAAGAGCTGGGTCCACATGGCCGCATCCAGCGCCGCCACCCGGGTGCAGTCCCGGAAGGAGCCGCCCTCGAAGCCCACGCAGGAGAACAGCTCCTGATTGTCGCACACTGACACGGCGATGACGTGCATGAGCTGGCTGGTGTAGGCGATCATGGCGTCGTGGCGCTCCGGGGTGGTCTCGATCACGTCGCCGAACCGGCACCAGTCCGCCATTCGGCGGAGCAGGTCCAGGTGCTCCTTTGTGGCGCGGGGGCCGGGGGTGACGATGAAGTGGGTG
>CATJRT010000143.1 GCA_949742895.1 uncultured Eubacteriales bacterium
CTCATAATCTAAAATGTTCTGTTTCTGGTCGGCGGGCAGATTATAAAAATACTTGTCGTCCACGGAAAAGGAGCCGTCCACGTATTCGCACACGGAAATGGTGCGCTGCTGGCCGTCCAGCACTTCGTAGGAGTCCTCCCCGGTGCGGCACCAGTACATGACATTCAGCGGCAGGCCCTTCATAACGGTGCGGATGACCTCATCCCGCTGTTTGTCCTTGTATACAAACTCCCGCTGATATTTTGGGCGGATATCCAGGCGTTCGCCGTAGCCCACCACGCCTTCCTCGGCGTCGTTGAAATAGCCCTCACAGAGTTCGCCAATCGTGACGCTGCGCTGTTCTATGGTCACAGATTTTTCGCCTCCTCCGGGTGCAAATTTCTTATAAGAATACGAGAGTAAGGACATTTATGTACTCCGTCAATAGTGTACGCAATATCTGTGCGGCCTCGATAGTTCTTTTTCACGCCAATTTCCTTTGCCAATGCTCCAGAGCCAATACCGATAATCTGAAATTGATCTGGATTATACTGGTACAAAAATGTATCGGGGACACCCATAATTCCTGCAAAATCACTTGGAATTTCAACTAAACTACTCACATCAATTCCATCAAAATTATCATATGCCAGATATTTCTCTGGCTGATACCTTCGCACAAGAATCATCACTTCGTGTCGTTTCTTAATGTCAAGGTTTGTCAGCCAGACAATATTCCCCATGGAACGCCACTTTTGCCCGGTTTCGTCCTGCCAATACCGGGTTTCCCGTGGTTCAAAATAATCTGGGACACGAAAAGCCATATCACCGTTGCAATAACCTAACCACATTTTGTTGTCTCGGATTAGCGGGAATATTTCTTTATAGTGCAACGAATTTTGGGGGCCGATGATGATAAATTTCTTTTCCCGTTCCATCAGCGCTGCCACATACTCCCGGAACAGGGAAAACGGCGGGTTTGTTATCACAATATCCGCTTCCTCCAACAGTTTGAGACACTCTGGGGAGCGAAAATCCCCGTCCCCCTTCAGCTTCTTCAGCACGTTCTCTCTGGACCGGAACAGCGCCGCCACGTCGCACATATCCACGCCGCCGTCGCCCGTGGTGTCGTGGACCTGCGTCACCACCGCCATGTAAGCGTCACCCCGTTCGCCGGACACATCGAACAGACTGAGCTGCCGGTTGGCGATGGGCGACCCGGCGTAGCAGGTGGCAATCAGCTTTTTCAGCCCCAGACGGTTGAAATTCAGCGCGAAATATTTGAAAAAGTTGCTCTCAAAGGGGTCGTCACAGTTGCAAAGCACCGTCTTATCCTTGAAGTGCTTCCGGTAGTGCCGGAGCTCCTTTTCAATGTCGGTGAGCTGGGTGTAAAACTCGTCCTGCTTCGCTATGTTCGCCTTGTTCAAGCTGGCGTTGCCCGCCATTTTGGATGCGCCTCCTTTTGGAGCGGTTTACTGAACGCGGAAGAAGAGGATGGTTTCGCCAAACAGGGGGCTTTTGACGCTCAGCCGCCCCTCGCCGGTCTGGCCGAAGGTTTTGACGTAGGTTCCGCCCATGCCGCCCCGGAGGGTGGTAAGCTCCGGGCCGATGAGCCGGACGGCTCCCTCTGCCCGCAGCAACAGCGGCTCCTGGCAGAAGGGCAGCAGATTGCCCATGTTGTCCACGGCCCGGAAGCGGACGGAGGCCACGTCGTAGGCGTCCCCCTCGTGCAGTATCGTGTGGGAGCAGACCGCCGACAGCTCCACCTTTGTCATGGGCCCCTTGCGGACAGTTTTGACCACCTGCCCGTCCTTGACACATTCAAAGCGGTATTCCTGGGCCTTGCCGCCCCAGTCGCCCATATATTTGTTGTAGAGGGCGGCGGCGTCCTGGACGCTGATGTGGTAAAGGGCCATGCACCGGGCGGCCATAGCCCGGGCCTTGGGGGGCAGGGCGGTCTGGCCGTATTTGCTCACGGCCATGAGCAGCCGCCGTACGTCCTCCGCCTTCCGGGGTGAGAAGCCCTCCCCTTCCTCGAGCTGGCTTCCGATGAGGTCGTCGATGAGGATGGGGGGATGGGGCAGGTTCCTCCAGGGGGAGTCCTTGGCAAAGAATTCGCCGATAAAGGTATCGCTCTTATAGACCCGCACGCTGTCCCCATTGGTGACGGCGTAGAGGTCGGGCCGCTGGCAGGCGGGGTGCTCCCCCACGTCCATGGAGGAGGTAATTTCCAGGAAGGGCTCCTCTGCGCCCTGGCTGGCATAAAGCGCCGCAGCCAGCTTGGGGTTGCGGAACAGATCGCATCCCCCGTGGTAGCATACCCGGTCCCCGCTGCCGAAATCCCGGTGGGTGTTATAATCGAACATACACCAGCCGACGCCCCCGGCGATGCCCGCCCCGCCGTAGTAGGCGTCCATAACCCGTGTGTGGCGCAGCAGGTGCTCCACCCGGCGGTCCTCGGTGTCGAAGGGCTTGGTGGGATACATATGGCCGTTGAATTCGCTGATCAGATAGCCCTTGTCCTTGTGCTCCGTCACCCGGCCCCGGGGCAGGCAGCCTGCGTTGGGTCCGTAGTGGGAGAAGTCGTTGAAGGCGTACACATCCTCCAGCAGGGAGCTGTGGGTGAAGTTGCGTACGCCGCTGGTCTGGCGGGAGGGATCGAGCCTGTGGGCAACAGCGTTGGTGCGGGTGTAGAATTTGTCAAAGTCCTGGGATTCATTGATGCGCACGCCCCAGAGCACGATGGAGGGATGGTTGCGGTACTGGAGGACCATTTCCTCCACGTTGCGCACTGCCTGGTCCTGCCATGTCTGACCGCCCACGTGCTGCCAGCCGGGAATTTCGGTGAATACCAGCAGGCCGAGCTCGTCGCAGCGGTCGATAAAGTGATGGGACTGGGGATAGTGGGAGGTGCGGACCATGTTCACGCACAGCTCGTTTTTGAGGATGTCCGCGTCATACCGCTGCATGGACTCCGGCATGGCGTAGCCCACATAGGGCCAGCACTGGTGGCGGTCCAGCCCCCGGAGCTTCAGTTTTTTGCCGTTGAGGTAGAAGCCGTCAGGCCGGAACCGGGTGGAGCGGAAGCCGAAGCGGTCCTCCCGGACATCCAGCAGTGTGCCTCCCCGGTACAGCTCGGTGCGCAGGATATAGAGGACGGGATGGTCCGTGTCCCACAGCTCCACCCCCGGCGTCTCGTGGCGCAGGACGTGGGGGGGCAGGGTACGGAACACTGTGCCGCCGGCATCCAGCAGGGTCTGACATAGAGAGAGGCCGTCCAGCGCATCGTCCCGGACCATCACCGTTTCCCGGTGGTCCCCGGTGTCCACCGTCACCGAGCTGTCCAGCACGGGAACGTCCCTTAGTACGTTCCGGGGGCGCACAAACACATTGGCCAGGTATGCCTGCTCCCGGATTTCCAGTCGGACCTCCCGATACAGCCCGCCGAAGGTCATATAGTCGATGACCATGCCGAAGGGTGGGATGTCCTGATTTTCCCGGCTGTCCACCCGGATGACCAGCACGTTTTCCTCTCCGAACCGCAGGTGGTCCGTCAGCTCCGCCCGGAAGGCGGTGTAGCCGCAGTGATGCTCCGCCAGCAGCGCACCGTTGAGGTACACCCAGGCGCTGTGGCCCGCCGCCCCGATGTGGAGCAGTACCCGTTTGCCCCGCCAGCCCTCCTCTGGGGTGAAGGTGCGGCGGTAGGCGCAGTCCATCTGGTAGATGGATTCGTCGAAGCAGTGCAGCGGCGTTTCCGCCGTGGTGTGGGGCAGGCAGACCGCCTCCAGCCCGTCTGCGGAGCAGTCCGGGCGAAGCAGGACCTCGTCATATTGGCCGGTAAACTGCCAGCCCCGGTTCCAATTCACGGTATTGTATCCCATGGTGTTCTCCTCTCTGCCCGGAAAGGGGCGGTTATACCCGGGCTGCGCCGGTGCGCTTGGCCGCCTCCGCCACTGCCTGGGCTACCGCCGGGCATACCCGCGGGTCGAAGGCGGCGGGGATGATGTAGTCGGGGGACAGCTCCTCCGGACCCACCAGGCCCGCCAGGGCGTGGACCGCGGCCACCTTCATTTCCTCGTTGATGTCGGAGGCCCGTACGTCGAAGGCCCCCCGGAACACGCCGGGAAAGGCCAGCACATTGTTGATCTGGTTGGGGAAGTCGCTGCGGCCGGTACCCACCACTGCGGCCCCTGCTTCCCGGGCCAGGCCCGGCATGATCTCTGGAGTGGGGTTGGCCATGGGGAACAGGATGGGCTTTTCTGCCATGGACCGCACCATGTCCTGGCTCACCAGCCCCGGCGCGGACACGCCGATGAACACGTCCGCGCCCTTGATGGCTTTCGCCAAACCGCCTTCGGCGATCTGGGGTCTGGTCATGTTCGCCAGCTCGGCCAAGGCGGGGTCGGCGGCCAGGTCGGGCCGTCCGGGGCAGACGATGCCCCTGATATCGCACAAAATGGCGCGGCGCAGGCCCATGGACCACAGCAGCTTGAAGATGGCCGTACCTGCGGCCCCTGCCCCGGACATGACCAGCTTTACGTCCTCCAGCTTTTGGCCCACCAGCTTCAGGGCGTTGGCCAGCGCCGCCGCCACGATGATGGCGGTGCCGTGCTGGTCGTCGTGGAAGATGGGAATGTCGCACCGTTCCTTCAGCTTCCGCTCGATCTCAAAGCACCGAGGGGCAGAGATATCCTCCAGGTTCACCCCGCCGAAGGACCCGGCCAGCAGGGCCACGGTGTTGACGATCTCGTCCACGTCCTTGGAGCGGATGCACAGGGGCACAGCATTCA
>CATJRT010000144.1 GCA_949742895.1 uncultured Eubacteriales bacterium
GGGTGCCGGTGTTGTAGATGCACATCAGGTTCATTTCGTCATTGGTAAAGCTCATCGTGTGTACTCCTTTTCCGCGCTCCGTTCGGGCGCTGTTTTCTTATCCTCTCTGGCGGGGAGGGGCTTGCGGATTTTGGCGAGGATGGAGGGCTTCTTTCCGGGCGCGGGCTTCTGCTGTTTTTCCTCCTTCTCCCGCTGGATGGCCCCGGCCGCGTCGTCGCAAGCTCCGTATCGTTCGTTTTCGCCTTGCGGTGAAAAGCTCACTCGCTCCGCTGCTCCTCCTTTCCCCACAAGGTCTTGCGACCTTGCGGGGTCCCCGTTATACAGGGAGATGGGCTGGCCGCTTTCGGCCTGTTCCTCCAGCTCGGCCACGGTGGGCTGCTTTGGACCGTTGTTGATGATGCCGTCCACCATATTATAATCATCCTCCATCTGCATTTCAGCAGATTTCAGATAATTTTCCGGCTGGAGGAAGTTCGGAAGTTCCTGAAAGCCAAAGCTGTCCACATAGTGACAGGATAGCACACCATCCTTTCGGATGGCAACGATGTCGCTGACAGAGAGGCTGGGGCGCATATAGTCCGCAGGGTGGCCGATGTTAAACTGTTCCCACAGGGCGTTGAGGTTATAGCCCTCCGGCAGCGCCCCGGTGTATGCCAGTTCATAGCTGGCGCGGCTGGGCTGCAAGCCCTGCTTTTGGAGCTGTTCCATCGACAAATAGCGCAGGTCCCGCAGAGAATCATCGTCCAGCTTCACCTGATAGATGGCGAAACTGTCCCCCTGATGCTCCAGAAAGGCGGTCTCGCGCTCCTGCTGGTGATCCATGCGGCCAGCTACGGCGTCCTTAAACTCTGCTGTCTGCTCCCATTCCTCGCGGAGAATGGCGAACAGGGAGCCGTCCTGATAGTTTTCCACCTCCTCGCGGTCAAAGACCATGACCACGCCCTCATAGGTAACGGCATACACAGTCAGATCACGGTCAATCATTTCTGCGGCCAATTCCTTGGAGATGGGCAGAAAGCTCTCATCGTAGAAGCCATGCTCCGCCAGATCAGCAGAGTCATAGTTTTTGTCCGGCATGGGGTATTCGTCCAGCTTGGTGTCGGTGTCCCGCAGCCGCTCATCCTCCTTGCTGAAATGGTCGGCCAACTCCGCATGGTAGTCGCGGGGCACGGACTCCGTAAATTCCTCCGGCAGCTCGCCGGCCACCACCGCCATATCGTCCATCAGGGCCTCGTTCAGCTCACAGACCGCTTTCGCAGCCTCCGCGATGGAGAGGCTGGGGTTGTCAATTTGCCCGCTGTCCAGCGCCCGCTTGCTGGCGGCATCGTAAAAGGTGTAGTCATAGCCGGTGCCGCAGCGTTGGATGTAGAGGTACTGCGCCTCGTTCACCCTGTAAAACTGCTCGTTTGGCTGGGCCTCCCGCATTTCGCCGCCGCCTACGGAGTCGCCGGGGAAGATGGACGCGCCCACCTGCTCATTGGACAGGTCAATCCCGCGCTCCTTGCAGATTTCCGCAAAGTTGCGGTCAATATCGGTAATCAGGCCGTCGGCGGTCCTGTTGATGGTCTCCAGACTGGCCCGCAGCTCTTTCAGCTCCATACCGTCAGACCAGGAGGCGATATAGCCAAAGCTGTTTTCTCCGGTCCCAATGCCGTAATAGCAGCACACGGCAAAGGAAACGCTCTCGGCCTCCACCTCCTCGGTATTGCGGTCTTTCTTCACCTTTTCAGGGTGCGTCTGCTCGTAAAAGTGCTTTAAGGTGGCCTCGCCGCCGGTAAAGTTCATATCCTCGCCCAAAGCAAGGTAGTCAGCCTCCCCAAAATCCAGCGGTTCCGAGAGGATGACCGAGCCGGCATGGTTCACCACAACACGGTTTTCCACCGTAACCGGCGCGCCGGGGTCATCGTCGCCGCCCCGGAGGTCGTAGGCATACAGGCCCTCCGGCAGCTTGTCCCGGTCAACGCGCCCATTGGAGAACAGGGCGGGCCTGTCAAACAGCTCGATCTCATCATATTCGTCTTTACCGTCCAGCTTCAGGTTGTCCTTGATGTTGTGCAGTTTGGCGTGGGTGATCTCATGGACGGCGGCGCAGATGGTCTGCACCTCGCTCATCCCCTCGCGGATGGTGATGCTCTGATCGTCCAGATTGAAAAAACCGTCCATATCCCCAGAAATGGCTTTCAGCGTCATAGGGACGGGGGAGGACCGGCGCAGGGCCTCCATAAAAATCTCATAGTGCTTCACATCGCCCCGGAGGTCGGAGGAAAGGGTAGGCAGCGGGTCGCCCTCGGTTTGGCTCACATCGAACACGACAACCGGCTTGAACATGGGGATTTTGATTTCCTTTTCCTCCATGATGATGTTGCCGTCCTTGTCCCGCAGGGGCAGCTTGGTGTCGGGGTCCAGCTTTTCCTGCTCGATCTTCTTCTTAAAGGGCGTGGGCGCGATGATCCTGATGCCCTTTTCACCGCGCTTCACATGGCGGTTAAACTTCTGCTCCCACTTGCTGTAGCCGGTCACAAGGGTGGCGTCCGGCTTCTGCATATGAATGAGCATGGTGTTGTTAAAGCTGTACTTGTGAAACCGGCTCATGGTGCGGAGATAATTCATATACCGCTCCGACTGGAACAGCTCTTGGATATTGGCCTCGATGCTGTCCGTAATTTCCTTGAGCCGCTGCTTGTTGGTCTGCTTTTCAGCCATAGGCACACTCCTTTCCCA
>CATJRT010000145.1 GCA_949742895.1 uncultured Eubacteriales bacterium
TCAGCATTAGTATCACTCGCGCCGACGACACTTTCCGGCTCCGCTGCACCTTCCGCTTCGCGGGGGAGGACAGAACCCGGACGATCGGCGTCGTTGTCGGCGCGGTCAGCGTGGAGGTGATAGCAGGATGATTGACAAAAAGACTCTTGACGCCGTCCTCCCGGTTCCCAGCCTGGAGCAGCTGCGGGAAGCCAAGGTGGAGGAGCTGAAGAATGAGGGCTTCATCATCACTAACTTTCATTCGGGCGGTGTCTTCCACACCATGCTCATGATCGCCCTGCGCATCAAGATCGAGGTCATGGAGCTGCTCCGGCTGGTTTTGAATAATATGTTCGTTTCCCACGCCACCGGGATATGGCTTGACTTGAAGATGGCGGACTACTCCAAAAAGCGAAAGCGGGCGCAGAAGGCCCGGGGCTTTGTGACCGTCACCCGCCTGGATATGGAGGGCGAGGCTATCAAAATTGCCAAGGGCCAGGTATTCAAGACCGCCCTGGACATCAACGGCGAGGAGCTGCGCTTCTTCTCCCTGGAGCCCGCTGTCCTCCAGAAAGGGACCCGGTCGGTTGATGTGCTGGTGGAGGCCGAGATCGAAGGTACCCGCTACAATGTCCCCCAGGGCCAGATTACCACTTCCCTCACCTATATCGGCGGGGTGGAGATTAACAACGGCAGGGACTGGATTACCCGGGAGGGCAGCGACACCGAGGACGACGAAAGCCTGCGGCAGAGGGGGCTGCGCTCCTGGTCGGAACTGGCCCAGAGGGCAATCGAGGACAGCTTTATCAACACAGCCGAAAGCGTCCCCGGCGTTCTCTTCGCCCAGGCCGACTGCAACCACCCCCGGGGACAGGGTACTGTGGACGTGATCGTCACAGGTACGGCGGGCGAGGCGACGGAGGGACTGCTCCGGCTTGTTCAGGAGGCTGTCGGTAAAATTGCCGGGCCGTATGACAACATTCTGGTGAAGTCTTCTGTCACCGTGGCCCAGGACATCTCTGTCACCGTTACCACCGCTGGCGCGGCGACCGACGAGGAGGTCAGGGGCCGTGTGCAATCCATCCTTGTGGAACTCCTGGCTGTCCACAAGGGCCGCAGGCTCTACGAGCTGACCCTCTCAGACATCAACCACGCAATCCGCAGCGGTTGCGGCGACACAACCAATGTCAAGATTAAGGTTCCGGAGCAGGATGTCAGTCTGGACCGGGACAAGGTTATCATCCCCGGCAGTATTTCGGTGGAAGTGGAAAGGGAGTGAACGCATGAGACGGTTTGACACCTTCGGCGAGTATATGTTTGATCTGCTGTTTGCACCGTTGAAAAAAGGACGCCGGACAGTCAACCAGTTTGCGATTTTCTTCCGTGTGGTCGGGCGTGAGTTCGATGATCTGAAGGCGGCAATCCTCCGAGTCAGGGACGAGGCCAATGTTGCCAGTGCGTCAGACGTTATGCTCCTCATTCACGGGCAGGACCGGGATATGCCCAGGCTGGCGGGAGAGGACAACGAGGCATACCGCACCCGCCTGGCTATGAAAGGAATTATTTCGGAATGGAGCGGCACACAGAGGGGCCTTCGCTACGTTCTGGAGGCGTTGGGATATCCTCACAGCAGGATTGAGCCGGTCTACCGGCAGGACCCGGAGCGGTGGGCGGAGTTTACCGTTCAGCTGGGAGTTGCCAATGTGAATGCGGTCAAAAATTTTTACGCCATTTACAGTGAAATCCAGCGGGTAAAAGAGGGGTCAAGCAAGGTCGCCAGCATTATTTTTACCATGCCCGCCATTTGCGCGGTACTTCATATCGGAGGACATCCGGGAGCAATCGCTTGTCTGGGGCTTGTGCATGAAGAAGATGAATACGCATTTCAGAGCGGCCTTCATACTGGAGGGAGCAGCGGGGTGCAGTCCTCTTTCAGCGTTCGGGAGGACACGGTTCCGCCGGACCGGCGAAGCGTGATCCGCACGGGCGGCGGGGTAGGAGCGCAGACGGCGATTCCCATTCCAGAGGATACCGCGCTGCCTGTCCCTGCCGCAGTTCTGACTACCGGCGGGACCGTTTCCGGGCAGACGGCATTGGGTCTCCCGAAGGACACGGCTCCGCCAACCCGTACCACCATCCTGCGCACGGGAGGGGTATGCACCATCATCTCAAATATATCGAAGGGGGAGTAAGCGAAAATGGATTATGCCTACAAAGTGACCACCCACGGGCGGGCCGCGATAGCCGCCTGTATGGCGCTGGAGAAGCCGCCCCGCATCACCCGCGTGGCGTTCGGCAGCGGGCGGGTGGGGGAGGACATCAATCTGGCGGACGTACACGAGCTGCTGGCCTACGTTTCAGACGGCGCGGTAGCCGGACGCCGCCACCAGGACGACCGGTTTTTCTTCACCATCCAGTACGCCAACAGCGAACACAGGGACGTGAAAATGTTTGTCCTGTCGGAGTTCGCGGTGTTCGGGGAGGACCCGGAGACCGGGGAGGAGACCGATTTTATTTATGGCACCCTGGGGGACTACTGCCAGCCGGTCCCCGCCTACAACCCGGCCTATCCGCCCAGCGTGTTCAATTTCCCGCTGGAGCTGATTATTTCGGATGAGCTGCAAGTTACGGTGTCCGCCCCGGCGGGACTGGTGACCTGGGAGGACCTGGAGCGGATGGCCCGGGCGGGGATGCTGGGCATCACCCGGGCCGATCTGACCCTGCCCGCTGCGGGATGGGAGGTGGATACAGAGACCGGCTATCCCCTCCGGCTGGACATTCCCCGGGAGGGGGTAACCGAGCGCGTGACGCCGGTACTTACTGTACTGCCGGGCGGGCTGGAGGCGGCTGGCCTCTGCGGTCTGGCCCCCTTTGCCCGGACGCTGGAAAACCGGCTGCGGGTATACGCCCAAAAGGTCCCGGAACAGGAAATCCCGGCCAGCCTGGCCCTGCTGGGCGATGTGGGAGGTTATTTCGCAACCGGCGGAGGTACGGAAGGGGAAGCCGTTATGCGCCCAGCCGGACCAAACACCCTGGGCGGGGTGAAGGTAGGTAGCGGCCTGAACGTAAAGCCGGACGGCACGCTGTCGGTAGACGCCGCCAACGCGGCGGAAGTTGACGAGATGTTAGCTGGGGTCCTGACCCCGGATAACAAATAAAATTTTTTGGAGGAAAAGACAATGGAAAACAACGAAAAAATGGTAAAACTCAGCGCACTCCAGACCCTGGCCCAGCAGCTGAAGGGGAAAATCCCCGGAAAGGTGTCCGACCTGGCCAACGACGCCAAGTACCAGACCCAGGAGCAGGTTGCCGCCGCTGTTGCCGCCGCCGACCACCTGAAGCGGAAGATCGTGGAGAACCCCGAAGCAATCGACCTGACTGCCGCAGGCGCCGGGCAGTACATCTACATGGTGCTCAAGTCCTCCGGCAAGAACGGCGACAAGTATGACGAGTACATGGTCATTGACGGCGCGGTGGAGAAGGTGGGCGACTGGTCGGTGGACCTGTCCGGTTACGTTCAGAAGGAGGAGGGCAAGGCCCTCAGCTCCAACGACTACACCGCCGCCGATAAGGACAAGCTGGCTGGCGTTGCGGAAGGCGCAACCAAGGTGGAGGCCAGCGCGACTGCTGGCTGTGTCAAGATCAACGGCGAGGACATCGCCGTGGTGGAGGTCGCCACCGACGCGGAAGTGACCGCCATGCTGGCGGAAGTATTCGGCGCATAAGGACACGACAAGGGCGGGGGATTCCCCCGCCCCACAGCAAAAGGAGGTGGACCGGTGAAACCCAAAATGACCACCATAGGACAGATGAAAACCGCCCTGGGCCAGCTCAAAAACCTGATGGCCCAGGTTACCCAGGCAGCGGTGCAGGACATTGCCGCGCTGGACGGCAGAAAACAGGACAAGGCCACGGCAGGTTCCGTCACCATCCCCGCCACCGGCTGGGGGAGCGACAGCACGGCGGGCTATCCGAAATACTACGACCTTGCCGTGTCCGGCGTGACAGCCAGCGACCGGGCCGAACTTACCCTTGCCCCGGCGGCGCTGAGTACCGCGACGGCCTGCGGTCTCTGCCCCACCTGTGAGACTCTGGCGGGCAAGGTCCGGCTGAGAGCCGCCAGCGTCCCGGCAGTGGCCATGGCCGCAAATTACTGGATTGAGAAAGGAGCGTAAATGTTATGTCATACGGACCTGTAAACGTGCCAGGAAAATTGACCGCCGCCCAAGTGGGCGCGGCAGAAGCCGGACATACCCATACGGCAGCACAAGTAGGTGCTTCCCCTGTTGGACACAAGCATACAAAGAATGAAATCACAGATTTTCCAGCCTCATTGCCTGCCAGTGATGTATCAGCCTGGGCAAAAGCAGCTACCAAGCCTGCCTATACCGCAAGCGAGGTGGGTGCGGCAGAAGCTGGACACACCCATTCGGCGGCTGATGTTGGAGCAGCTCCAATAAAAAATGCAACATTTACTGGGATAACGACTGTGGATCGTCTTAATGTAGGCAGAAATAATCCATCCAGTGTGTGGAGCGAATCGATTGCAATAGGGATGGATGCAAAGACCAAGTCCTGGTCCTTAGCTATAAATGGAGAGACCACCGGCAATACGGCTATAGCATGTGGAACTATGGCAGTAGCAAATAATGGGCAGCTTGTGATCGGCTCGTATAACCTTTCTGTTGAGGGTGACGACTATACTTACTTCATAGTTGGAGGGGGAAACGGCAACTTTGCACGGGCAAATGCCTTCCGTGTTACAGGGCAAGGCAATGTATATGCCGGAAAATATAATACATCTGGTGCGGACTATGCCGAACTTTTTGAATGGGCTGATGGTAATCCGGATAATGACGACAGAGTCGGGCGGTTTGTTACGCTCGATGGAGACAAAATCCGAATTGCCAATGGGAACGACAATTTTATCCTAGGAATTTTATCTGGTAACCCCTCTATTATCGGTGATGTCTATGATGACCAGTGGCAAGGTATGTTCCTCCGTGATATTTTCGGTCGCCCAATTCTTGAACTTAAGGATATCCCGCTTAATACCCCGGAGGGTGAGACAACCGTCCAGAGATATATGATGAAGCTTAACCCAGATTACGATCACAATCAGGCCTATGTTCCCAGGACAAAGCGCTCTGAGTGGGGTTGCGTGGGCCTGATGGGCAAGCTGGTGGTCATTGATGATGGCACCTGCCAGGTCAACGGCTGGGCCGCTGTGGCCGAGGGCGGCATTGCAACTGCCAGTGCAGAGCGGACGAAGTTCCGTGTGATGGAACGCCTGGACCGGGACGGCGGGCATTACATCCGGGTGCTGGTTCTGTGATAAGCGAGAATGCCGTGCTGACCCACCAGTACAGCCTGTTTTCCCGTGACCTCCTACGTGTGGAAGTACCAGCCGAACACCAGTAGCCTAAAAGCCATTTGCAGATGCAGAACTGAATGGCCCTGAAATCCAAGTCCGTGAGAGGTCCTGAGCACCTCTCACGGCAATTAAAAAGCCCATCCCCCAGCATGAGCAGCCCGTGTTTTCCCTGGGCCGTTGATGCTGAAGGACGTGCTTAGAGCCTATCACAAAATAAAGGCATCTGAGGTATAATGCTCAAGGGTGATGAAAATGAGCGAAAAGAAGAGTTATCAAGCATGGACAATCTCAGATGAATTTTGGGAAGCAATTAAAGGAGA
>CATJRT010000146.1 GCA_949742895.1 uncultured Eubacteriales bacterium
GGACAGCTCCAAGACGGGCTGCTATGTGTTCGACCCCGGCGAGTATTTCTTTGCTATTGGCAGCGATGCCCATGACGCGCTGAACAACGTGCTGGCCGCCCGGGGTGTCATCGGGATGTTCGATGCTGGGGGCAACCCCGTGGAGGGCAACGCCGCCAAGGCCCACAGGGACGAGCTGGCCAGCCTGGACAACACGACCTACGCCGTCTCCCCCTACACCGGTGAGGTGGTGTCCAACCACTTTGAGGATAGGGATATCAACTACTTCATCCCCGGCTCCGTGACCTACCTGACCCGTTCCGATTGGAACACCTTCCCCGACACGGTGTCCAGCCTCACCGCCACCGCCGAAATCCAGGATCTGATGGAGAATTTCCAGTACGAGAAGCCCTCCGATGCCGCCGATATCTCCACGTACAAGTATAAACAGGAGAACGGCATTTCCTTCATCGAGATGAAGGACGCGGACTTCGACGACCCCAAGTGGGAGGAATTCATCGACCAGCTCACCCCCACCGAACTGGCGCAGATCACCGGCGACAAGATGGGCCTGGATATGATCGAAAGCATCGACCTCCCCGCCTACGCTGGCGGCGATGGTCCTGACGGGCACCAGGGCGGCGTGCTGTTCAACGCCGAGATGGTGGCAACATCCACCTTCAACAAGGAGATGCTGAAGCTCCGGGGTGAGTTCTTTGCCGAGGAGAGTTACTGGATCGGCTTCCGCCACATCTATTCCCCCGGCGGCAACATCCACCGTACCCCCTACTCCGGCCGCAGTTTTGAGTACTACAGCGAGGACGCTAACATGAGCTACCTCTGCGGTGAAATTCAGACCAAGGCCATGGCCGACCGGGGCTGTGTAGGCACCTTCAAGCACTTCTGTGGCAATGACCAGGAGACCAACCGCCACGGCGTGGCCACCTTCATGACGGAGCAGACCTACCGGGAGGTTCCCCTGCGAGGCTTCGAGGGCGGGCTCCAGGCTGGCCACAGTCTGGCCACCATGACCGCCTACAATCGCATCGGCTGCATTCCCACCGCCAGCGACTATGAAACCATGACCACGGTGCTGCGGGGCGAATGGGGCTTTACCGGCATCAACATGACCGACAGTTCCAAGGATTCCGCCAGTTACATGGGCACCGCCGACGCCATCCAGGCGGGCACCTGCCAGTTCAACAACGACCCTGGCCGTGTGCCCGAGGCGTCCAACCTGCTGGTAAAGGACAAGGACGGCTTTATCTGGGGCAAGCTCCGCGAGGTTGCCAAATACTCCCTCTACAACATGAGCCGCTCCAACCTGGTGAACGGCCTGAGCAAAACCGAAGCCGTGCAAAACTACACCCCGTGGTGGAAGCCTGCCCTCACCGGACTGAATGTTGCCATCGGTGTGCTGACGGCAGGAACCGCAGCGATGTATGTCCTTTCCGAGATCAAGTCCAGGAAGGGGGGCAAATAGGATGAAGCGTTTAACGCAAGACGCAAAACTGGGCTTCTGGCTGAGCACGGCTGCTGCTATCATCGCCCTGGTAGGCGCCATAGCCTACTTGATCATCTATATGGCAACCGCCGCTGAGACGGTGGACAGGGTGTTCTCCTGGCTCACCTTTGGCCTGGTGCTGGGCGGCGCTGTCATCACCCTGGCGGGCGAGGCGCTCCGGCTCCCCTTCACTCCTATCCTGGGCGGGGCTTGCTTCTCCGTTGCCCTGGCCAACCATCTGGTGGAGACCGCCTACCCCCTGGCCGATGTGCTCACCGATGTACCTTTCTTCGGAGGCAACGCCACCTTGGCCATCACCTTTTCCGTTGTGTTCGGCGTGGGTGCCATCCTCAACGTGGCCGCCGCCTTTATGGCCCATCGCAAATGATCCCAGGCTTCTGCGTCTTTCCGGGCAATCCGCCCGGAAAGACGGGAAATACACAAAAACTATTGGAGGAAAACGCTATGAAAATGAAAAAACTTTTGGCTGCGGCTTTGTCCGCGCTGATGCTGGTCTCCCTGCTGGCCGCCTGCGGCGGCAACCCCAGCAGTAATTCCCAAGCTCCCTCCGAGGAGCCGTCCAAGCCCGCCGAAGGCGGCAGCAAGACCTACCAGTTCTGGGGCACCTATGAGGAGTCTGGCGAAAACGCTTCCATGCTGAACGCCGCGTTCCTGCTGAACCTGAACGAGGACGGCACCGCTGTGGCGGACAAGTATATGTTCGCCAACTTTGACGCCTCCGATGCCGCCACCAACCCCACCTATACCGCCAGCTATATGTCCGGCACTTGGAAAGAGGTGGAGAAGGACGGCGTGGCCTGTCTCCAGATCAAGATCGCCTACGTGGACGAGGCCGGCAACGAGTCCAGCAATCAGACCGCCTATGCCTATGACGTGGCCGGTGTGTACTCCTTCGACCTGACCTTCCCCGTGGTGCCCGGTATGTCCTACTCCCGCGTGGCCTCCATGGAGGGCAAAGAGGGCCAGACGTATGCCGATGCCAACGCCTTCATCCAGGCCTATAAGCAGGAGTTCACCGCCCCTGAGAACGTGGGAACCTTCACCGATGCGGACAACAACGGCACCGCCTACCTCCAGGCTGATGGCACTGTGCTGCTTTACGCCGGCTACGACAAGTTTGCCGATGGTACCTGGACCCTGGCCGATGGCGCCATTGCCATCACCCTGAGTGGTGAGACCGTGGACGTGACTATGGACGGCAATCAGGCCACCTTCTCCGCCGAGCGCAATATGGGCGATGGCAACGCCTTCACCTACACCTTCACCTGCGAGGACATTTCCGCCCTGTCCGCCCCCGAAGCCCCCGCCAACGGCGGCGGGGAGCCTGCCGAGGAGGGCATTGCGACCTACACCGCCGGCGACCTGGAGCTGGTCCTGCTGGATGAGACCAACATGAAGGTCAAGTACCCCGCATATGGCATGGAGCGGGACGGCTTCACCTATGTGCTGGAGGGCAATACTCTGACTGTCACCGCCCCCGGCGAGGATGTGCTGGGCGCCTTCGGCCAGATCTGGGCTGGCGTCGGCGCTGAGAAGTGGACTATCGACGGCAATACCGCCACCAAGGCCGAGTAAGCGGCTGCTGAACAGCAAGCCGGAATCCCAACATAAAAAGGCTCCAGGCCGGTTCGCTTGCCTGGGGCCTTTCTCAAAAAAAGGAGTGCGTTTTATGAAGAAAAAAGGCAGCCTGTTATGGACTATCCTCACGGTGGTCACCGCCCTGCTGTTGGTGGTGTGCATCGTGGCTATCCCCGTTACAAACGCTTTCGCCACCGCAATCAACGTGGCGTTAGAGGCCAAGACCCAGGAAGTGATCCCCGACCCCGATGCCAAGATCTATTTCTGGAGCGATTACGAGAACGAGGACGATCTCGTGGCCTTTGAAAAGCAGCTGTGCCACGACATTGAGGCAGAGGGCGCGGCTTTGCTGGTCAACCGGGACAACACCCTGCCCTTGGCCGCGGGCACCAAGTTCACCCCCTTTTCCCAGTCCAGCTTTAACCTGCTGTACGGCGGCACCGGCTCCGGCCAGGTGTCCGCGGATGACGCCATCTCCCTCAAGGCCGCTATCGACGGGGCCTTTGGCGACGACTCCGTCAACCCCGAGCAGTGGAAGTTCTACGCCGGTGCGGGCTACAAGCGGGTAAATGCCGACACTACCGGCGGCAACCAGGGCCAGTACCGCATCAACGAGGTACCCTGGAGTGAGTATTCCGATGCCCTGAAGGCCACCTGGTCCCAGTACGGCGATGTAGCCCTGGTGGTGCTGGCTCGTTCCGGTGGTGAGGGCGCTGACCTGCCCAGCGGCCTGCCCGAGTTGGAACCCTATATGACCGATGGCGATTACCTCCAGCTGTGCCAGGAGGAGTTGGATATGCTTTCTAACCTTCAGCAGCTCAAGGAGCAGGGGACCTTCAAAAAGATCGTGGTGCTGCTCAACTCATCCAACTCCCTCCAGCTTGACTTTGTAGATGACTATGGAATCGATGCGGTGCTGTGGATTGGTGACGTAGGCATGACCGGCATCACCGCCGTAGCCGACATCCTGGCAGGTACGGTGAACCCCTCTGGCCGCATCGTAGACACCTTCCTCAAGGACAACCACTCATCTCCTGCTATGCAGAATTTTGGTGCATACCCCTATACCAACGGCTCGGACTATGGAGTCGCTACTGCCCAGAACAACACTGACCCTGGTATTGGCAAGTGTAACCAGGACTATGTGGTGTACCAGGAAGGCATTTACGTAGGATACCGCTATTACGAGACCCGGTACGAGGACTACGTGCTGAACCAAGGCAACGCCGGGGACTACAGCTATGACAGCGATGTGGCATTCCCCTTCGGCTATGGCCTGAGCTACACTACCTTTGAATACTCCAACTTCTCCGTTCAGGAGCAGGGCGACAACTTCCAGGTGGAGGTGGACGTGAAAAACACTGGCGCAATGGACGGCAAGCACACCGTGCAGGTCTACTTCCAGTCCCCCTACACCCAGTACGACATCGACAACCAGGTGGAGAAGGCTGCCGTGGAGTTGTGCGGCTTTGACAAGAAGTTCATTGCAGCCGGGGACACGGAGCACTTTATCATCACCGTGGAGAAGGAGGACCTCACCTCCTACGACCACATGAACGCCAAGACCTACATTCTGGAAGACGGCGACTACTATTTCACTGTGGGCAGGGACGCCCATGATGCCATTAACAACATCCTGACTGCCAAAGGTGCGGATCAGAGCCGTATGACCGCCGCTGGAGACGCTGGCCTTACCTCCAAGTGGAACAACCCCACCTTTGACCAGACCACCTACGCCGTGTCCTCTGTCACCGGCAAGCCCATCACCAACCTCTTTGAGGATGCCGACCTGAACAAGTACGCCGGTGTGGAAGGCCAAACCATCACTTACCTGACCCGGAACGACTGGACAGGCACCTTCCCTTCCACTGTTTCGCTGAAGATCACTGAGCAGATGTGGAAGGATGGCCTGTCCCACAACGAGGCGGATCGGAAGGCGATGGTGGAAACCGCCAAGAGCCGTTACTGGTTCGACGCTACCATGCCTCAGGTGGGCGTGTCCGGCACACTGAACGCCAGCATGTTCGCTGAAACTGAGGCGGACGACCCCTCCTGGAACGATCTGGTGAGCCAGATTCCCTACAGCGAGATGACCAACCTCATCTACAATGGCTTCCATCTCACCCAGCCTGTTCCCTCCATCAGCTTACCTGGCACCAACGATGAGAACGGCCCCCAGGGCTTCACCAAGGGGCTAACGGGCGGTGCCTCCGCCATGGCCTACACCTCTGAGGACGTGATGGCCGCCACCTTCAACCTGGAGCTCATCGAGCACATGGGCAAGTGCATCGGCGAGGATTTTCTCCACGCTACTGATGATTCCGGCACGGTGTTTTCCGGCATCTACGGCCCCGGGGCCAACATCCACCGCACTCCCTACTGTGGGCGCAACTTTGAATACTTCTCCGAGGACGGCTGGCTGTCCGGCCGGGTGGCCGCCGTGGAGGTGGCCGCCATCCAGGACCGGGGTGTGTACGTCTTCACCAAGCACTTTGCCCTCAATGACCAGGAGGAGGGACGCTACGGCATTTCTACCTGGTCCAATGAGCAGGCCATCCGGGAGCTGTACCTGGAGGGCTTTGAGGGAAGCGTGACCCGGGGCGGCGGCATGGGCGTGATGAGCTCCTTCAACCGCCTGGGCGTCACCTGGAGCGGCGCCCACCACGGCTTGATGACCGGGATCCTTCGGGATGAGTGGGGCATGAAGGGTGCTGCCATCACGGACTGTTCCGTCATGGCGGCCTACATGGACTACCGGCTGGGCGTGCTGGCCGGACAGGATCTGTGGGACGGCTACAGCATGGGTATGGAGACCCTGGACGGATTGGATAAAGATCCTGCCATTGCCAACGCTGTGCAGAGCGCCGTCAAGCACATCGTCTATTCCATCACCCACAGCCACGCCATGAACGTGGGTAACGCCACAGTGCGAGCTATCACCCCCTGGTGGCAGATGGCCATCTATGCCGCTACCGGCGTGATGGCGGTGCTCACCGCGGGCAGTGTGTTCATGTTGGTCCGCAGCAAGAAGAAAGCGAAAAACGGCTGATTCACCGCAAATTCGGCGGGCCGCGGCCCCACGACCTGTGGCTGCGGCCCGCCCGCTATATCTGTGGATGAGCAAGGAGGGGGACATATGCCTATCAAAGCAGTCCAGCAGTTCATGCTGGGAACAGTACTCAACAACGAGGCCCAGGCCCGGGACACGCTACAGAAGATGAAGGACGCCGGATACGGCGGAATCGAGCTGTGCAGCTTTATGATCCACCCCAGTGGCCTTTTGGTTCGCCTCATCACCAAAGCCGCCGGGATGCCCGTGGGTGGGGGCGGCAAGCTGGACTGGCCAAAGCTGGTAAAGGAATTCGGTCTCCAGGTGGTCAGCCTGCACACAAATCTGGACAGCCTGGAAAAGGATGTCCAAGCCACTGCCGCCGATGTGAAGGCGCTGGGAGCGGAATACGCGGTGATTACGGGGATGTACCGCTTTCCCTACGGGGACGGGAAGGCAGTTCGGGAGCTGGCCAATCGTCTGAACCGGGCGGGAGAATCCCTGGCCAAAGAGGGTGTCAGTCTGCTGTACCATAACCACAACTGCGAATTGCAGTGGGTAAACCGGGAGCAGCGGGCCTATGACCTCCTCTTGTCCGAGACCAACCCGGCGGTAGTAAGTTTTGAGTTCGACAGCTACTGGTTCACAGAAGGGGGCGCCAATGCCCTGACCTGGATGAAGCGGCTGGGGAATCGCATGAAGCTGTGGCACATCAACGACCGTGGGACGCGGCTGTCCGGGCCAGCCATGACGCCTATCTTAAAAAGCGACAGCATGGAGCTGGGCGATGGGAATATGGATCTGCTTCCCCTGGTGGAGCAGGCCAAATCTGTGCCTGTGGACGCTGTGATCCTGGAGAGCCACCGCAACTGGGTTGAAAAATCGCCGGTCAAAAGCTTTCAACGCAGCGCTGAATTTTTGAAGAAATACATTTGAGTGGGTGTTATAAATGGAACTGCGAAAACAGATCAATATGAACGGCGGCTGGAGCTTCACCGGACCAGACGGTGGAAAACAAGCTGTAGACATTCCCCACACCTGGAATAATATCGACGGACAGGACGGTGGGAACGACTACTGGCGGGGAACTTGCGTGTATAAAAAGAGCTTTCCCAAGCCGGATTTCGCGGCGGATGAGCAGGTATACCTGGAATTCCAGGGGGTGAACGCTTCGGCCAAAGTAGAGCTAAATGGGCAGCCTGTGGGCGCCCATGACGGCGGCTACTCCACCTTCCGCTGGGATGTGACAGAGCTGTTGGCAGACGAAAACCAGCTTATCGTCCATGTGGACAACAGCGTCAATGGCCGGGTGTACCCTCAGAAGGCGGATTTCACCTTTTATGGCGGCATCTACCGAGATGTGAATTTGATTGTAGTAAACAAATGCCACTTTGACCTGGACTACTACGGTGGAAACGGCCTTAAAATCACTCCCACCGTAGAGGGTCAGGACGGGAATGTACGGGTGGAGACCTTTCACACAGCGGAGGACGCCCAGGTAAAGGTCGATCTGCTGGATGCAGACGGCAAAACCGTGGCCAGGGGTGAGGGAACCGATGTCACTCTCACCATCCCCAATGTCCATCTCTGGGACGGTGTAAAAGGCCCCTATCTCTACTCTTGCGAGGCAACCCTGATAGTGAATGGAACAGAGGTAGACAAAGTATCCGCCCGGTTCGGCGTGCGCAGCTTCTCCGTAGATCCCGAAAAGGGCTTTTTCCTCAATGGGCGCAGCTATCCCCTGCGCGGCGTGAGTCGCCATCAGGACTGGAAGGGTATTGGCAATGCGATCACAAAAGCGCACCATGATATGGATATGGCACTCATCCGGGAGATGGGAGCCAACACCATCCGTCTGGCTCATTACCAGCACGATCAGTATTTCTATGACCTGTGTGACCAGTACGGCTTGGTGGTCTGGGCAGAGATTCCCTATATCTCTGAGCATATGCTCAACGGCCGGGATAACACCATCAACCAAGCCAATGAATTGGTTGTCCAAAACTATAACCATCCCTCTATTGTGGTGTGGGGCGTATCTAACGAGATTACGATCTCAACCAGGGACAAAGCGGATATGCTGGATAACCACCGGGTTTTGAACGATCTGTACCACCGGCTGGATCCCACCCGACTCACCACCCTGGCCTGCTACGCTATGTGCGGGCCGTTCAACAAATCCGCCCACATCACCGATGTGGTGAGCTGGAACCTATACCTGGGTTGGTATGTACCGGGGCTGTTCCTCAATGACCTCTGGATCGATTTCTTCCACAATTGCTACCCGGACAGGCCACTGGGGTACTCGGAGTACGGCTGTGAGGCCATGCCCAACCTGCACTCATCCAAACCCCACCGGGGTGACCACACGGAGGAATACCAGTGCGTCTACCACGAGTATATGCTGCGGTGCTTTGAGCACCGGCCTTTCCTGTGGGCCACCCATGTGTGGAATATGTTCGACTTTGCCGCCGATGCACGGGATCAGGGCGGTGAGCCGGGAATGAACCACAAGGGACTGGTGACTTTTGACCGCAAGACAAAAAAGGATAGCTTCTACCTTTACAAAGCATGGTGGAGCGATGAACCCTTTGTCCATATCTGCGGCAGCCGATATGTGGATCGGCCAGAAGCGGTTACCCAGGTCAAGGTGTATTCCAACCAGAAAAGGGTTGCGCTGTACGCCAACGGGAAGCTGGTGGATGAGAAAACTGGCGACGGGGTATTTGTATTCAAAGTCCCGTTGGAGGGAGATGTGGAGCTAAGGGCCATAGCCGGTGATTGCGCCGACCTGTGTGCCGTCCGCCGGGTCAGTGCGCCAAACCCGGCCTATCAGCTCCGCGGGAAAAGCTCCAATAGCGCCAACTGGGTGTAAAAGGGGGGCTTTCATTGAAACACGAGAGTTTGATCCAAAAAATGATATTGGAGGAGAAATGCTACCTGTTCTCCGGCAAGGACTTTTGGCAGACGCGGAGCGTGGAGCGGCTGGGCGTGCCCAACATGACCCTGTCCGACGGCCCCCACGGCGTCCGCAAGCAGGCGGGGGCGGGGGACCAGCTGGGGCTGAACCCCTCCCTGCCCGCCACCTGCTTCCCCACCGCCGCCACCGCCGCCAACTCCTGGGACCCGGCGCTGGGGGAGGAGATCGGCGCATATCTGGGGGAGGAGGCCGCTTCCCAGGGCGTGGGCGTCCTGCTGGGGCCCGGGCTGAACATCAAGCGCAGCCCGCTGTGCGGGCGCAACTTCGAGTACTTCTCCGAGGACCCCTATCTTGCCGGAAAGATGGCCGCGGGATACGTCCGGGGCATCCAGAAAAACGGCGTGTCCGCCTGCCCCAAGCACTTTGCCGTCAACTCCCAGGAACTGCGGCGCATGGCCTCCGACTCCGTCATGGACGAGCGGACGCTCCGGGAAATTTATTTGACCGGGTTTGAGATCGCCGTGAAGGAGGGCAAGGCCCGCTCCATCATGTCCTCCTATAACCGCATCAATGGTGTGTATGCCAACGAGAACGAACACCTCTTGCAGGAGATTTTACGGGACGAGTGGGGCTTTGACGGTTTCGTGGTGTCCGACTGGGGGGCGTCCAACGACCACACGGCGGGCGTGGCGGCGGGCTCCCACCTGGAGATGCCCACCACGGTTGGCGACTCCGACCTGGAGCTGGTGGAGGCCGTGAAGTCCGGCAAGCTCAGCGAGGAACTGCTGGACAAACGGGTGGACGAGCTGCTGGACGTGATCCTGTCCGTCACCGGCTCCATCAAGCCGCTGGTGGGCAAGCCCTTTGACGTGGAGAAGCACCACGCTATGGCGGCAAAAGCCAGCGAGCAGTCCATCGTCCTGCTGAAAAATGAAAACAACATCCTGCCCCTGAAGAAGGGCACGAAGGTGGCCGTCATCGGCGAGTTCGCCCAGAAAGCCCGCTATCAGGGGGCCGGTTCCTCGGTGGTGAACCCCACCAAGCTGGATCACACTATGGGCGTGATCGGAAACTTTGACCTGGACGTGGCGGGCTTCGAGCCGGGTTACCCCCGCTCCGGCCAGGGCGACCCCGCCATGCAGTCGAAGGCGGTGGATCTGGCCAAGAAAGCGGACATCGTGCTCCTCTATATCGGCCTGGACGAGATCAGCGAGTCCGAGGGCCTGGACCGGGCCCATATGCGGCTCCCCCAGAGCCAGGTGGATCTGATCGAGGCGGTCAGCGCGGCGAACCCCAACATGGTGGCCGTTATGTCGGCGGGCTCCGCCGTGGAAATGCCCTGGCTGCCCAAGGTCAAGGCCCTGGTGCACGGCTACCTCTGCGGCCAGGCGGGGGCGTCCTCCGTGCTGAAGGTCGTCATGGGTGAGGTGAACCCCTCCGGCAAGCTGGCGGAGAGCTACCCTGTCAAGTACGAGGACGTGTCCTCCGCCCCCTACTTCCCCGCCAAGGAGCGCACCGCCGAGTACCGGGAGAGCGTTTTCGTGGGTTACCGCTACTTCGAGACGGCCAACGTCCCCGTCCTGTTTCCCTTCGGCTTCGGCCTGAGCTACACCACCTTCGAGTATTCCGACCTGACCGTCACCGATCAGGAAGCGACCTTCACCCTGAAAAATACCGGCAGCATGGACGGGGCCGAGGTGGCCCAGCTGTACGTGTCCAAGCCGGACGGCGGCGTGTTCCGCCCCGTCAAGGAGCTCAAGGGCTTCCAGAAGGTGTCCTTGAAGGCCGGGGAATCCAAGAAGGTCACCATCGGACTGGATGACAAGGCGTTCCGCTATTTCAACGTGGACACCAACAAGTTCGAGGTGGAGGGCGGCGAGTGGCAGGTCATGATCGGCGCGTCCGTAGCGGACATCAAGCTGTCCGGGACGGTCACGGTTAAGGGTACGGAAGCCCCCAGCCCCTACGACAAAGCCCAATTCGCCAAGTATTTCTCCGGCGATATCAAGAATATCTCCGACGGAGAGTTCGAGGCCCTGCTGGGCCGCCCCATCCCCGAC
>CATJRT010000147.1 GCA_949742895.1 uncultured Eubacteriales bacterium
TATCCTCCAGGATGAGGAAGGAGAACGCGCCCTTGTTGAAATCCTCCATCAGCTTGTCCTGCCCCACCACGGTGTCCATGTCCTCGGGTAGGTAGTTGAGCATATCGTAATTGACCCGGGTGCCCGCCATGCCCAGCGCCGATGGGATCATAAGCAGCACAGCCAAAATGAGAATGGGTATGCGGTACTTGACCACCGCTTTGGAAAAACGCATTTGAATCATCCAACCTTTCTTAACATTACGGATCTTCTACTTCAAACGAAGTGACCTCGATGACGTCGGGCCGCTGATGGGACACGATTTTCACCATGCTGATTGCCACGCACAGGTTCAAAATGCCCTCCGCCAGCAGCGCCGTGCCCAGCAGCACGGTCAGAAGCCGTGCGCTGTCCCAGGGGCGGAACACCAGCGCCAGCCCCACTAAACCGGTGACAACAGCCAGCAGGAGCGTCAGCCACCAGGATGAGATGCCGAACCGCTTGGAGTCCATTGCGATCTGCACCTTAAAGAGGCCATCGGTGAGGATGGCGATGCCAAGGGCAATAAAGATGAAGTCCAGCACCCCCGCCGGCTTTGCCAGCACCAGGACACCCAGGGCAATGAGTAATAGTCCGAAGCCCAGGTCGTACTGGAACGCCAGGCGAAACAGGTCCCGTGAGAAGTACCCCACCAGCTTGACGACGCCGAACACGATCATGGCCGCACCCAGCGCCCGGCTGATGACCACGGCAGACAGCTCCGGCTCTGCGATGAACAGCGCCCCTGCCCCGCAGAACACCAGGGACATCACGATGTAGCCGGCCTTGGCCACCCACATAGGGGCCGTACAACGGTTTTTCATGTTTTGCGCCTCCTTCCTTGTTTGTGTTTCCCTTGTGTGATTGTGAGTATAGCAGAGGGTCAAAACCTTTACCATGGGCAGAAAAAAGTCCCGTGCCTGTTTTTCAGGCACGGGGAAAAAGCTGTCTGAAATTCCAACACGGGACAGGTCTGTGCCTGAATTTCAGGCACGAGCCCGTCCCGTGTTGAGAGGCCGGTGTTCAGCGGCCCAGGGTTTCCATCCAGCCCTTTTGCAGGGCGCACACCCGATGGAAGTAGTCCGCGATGTCGTCCTTCATGCCGCCGTTGAGCCAGTCGATGACCGCGCCGAAGCACTCGCACTTGTGGAAGCGGATGAGCACGTCCAGATCCCCTGGACTGATGGACCTTCCGGCAAACTCCGCCTTCAGGTAGGTGTCCACGATGTACTGGCAGGCTTCCATGAGATATCGCTCAAACACATCCCGGCTGAGGGAGCTGTATATGTGGTAAATGGCCCGCTTGTTTTCCATCACCAGCTCGATCACCGCATCAAAGCATTCCTCCACCGAGCTGATGGTAGGGTGGTTCCGGATGAGGGCCTGCACCTGCTCCCCCACGATCTCCTCCACCAGGGCGGGCAGATCCTCAAAATGGTAGTAGAAGGAGTTGCGGTTGATGCCGCAGTCCTCTACGATGTCCTTAACTGTGATCTGGTTCAGGGGCCGCTGGTTGAGCAGCTTCAAAAAGGTCTCCTTGATGGCCCTGCGAGTAAAATTTGCCATGTTCACACCTCCGGCAGATGATTCTGCCTTTAGGCTACATGGCGCAGAGCAAAAAGTCAAGTGGTGATTTGCACAGCAAAGCCAGGAGTCAGCTCCCGCACGACGCCGGCAGGAATACTGATCCATTCTCTATCCCGCCAGGGCTTGCAATTTTCCCCGCCACCCATTAAAATAGAAAAGCGCGGCTACCGTCTGCGCCCATACACCGACAAAAGCGAGGATACGCCATGAACCAAAAAGAAATCGGCGAGCTGCGCCGCCGCTTCCGCCCCAACAAAAATGCCATTGGCCGCATCTACGGCTGCTACGCCGCACCCAGCGGCGAGGTCATCGCTGAACTGGACCAGCCCCTGTCCCTGATCTCCGAGGACGAGGCGGAGCGTTACCTGGGCCTGCTGAAAAAAACCATGTCCGGAACCATGGGCCGGAACCTCATGGACATCGAGTTCGAGACCCGCCAGGTGGCGGAGGGGGAGGAAAACCGGCTGCTGCGCGCCCTGCGGGACTGCGCATTGAAGGATGAGGGCCTGCGCCGCACCTTCTTTCAGCGGGCTGTTCAGTCCCTGGGAACTGCCATGGAGGACAATTACGTCATCCTGCTGGCCCACGACACCTACGACGTTCCCTTTAAGGGCAAGGACGGCGAAACCCAGGACGACGCCTCCGACCAGGTGTTCTCCTATCTCGTGTGCGCCGTCTGCCCGGTGAAGGAGGGCAAGCCCGGACTGGGCTACTTTCCAGTAGAGCGCCAGTTCCACAACGCCAGGGCCGGGGAGCTGGTAACCCCGCCGGAGCTGGGCTTTGTGTACCCCGCCTTCGACAACCGCGCCGCCAACCTCTACAACGCCTTGTACTATGTGCGTAAACCGGAGCAACTCTATGGGGCGTTTATCTCCGGCGTGCTGGGGGCGGAGCCGCCCATGTCCGCCCCAGAGCAGCGGGGCGCCTTCGAAGACGCACTGTCCGACGCCCTGGGCAGCGAGTGTAGCTTGGAGGTGGTTCAGGCCGTTCATGAACAGGTGCGCGAGCGCATAGAGGTACATAAGGAGAACCACGACCCCGAACCCCTCACCCTTACCGCCGGCCAAGTAGGCGGGATGCTGCGGGAGTGCGGCATTGAGGAGGCGCGGGTGTCCGCCTTCCAGGACTACTGCGGCCAGCAGTTCGGGGAGGACGCCCAGCTTGACCCCAACAACATCATCGACAGCAGGCGCTTCGTTATCAAGGCCGGGGAAATCACCGTCACCGTCAAGCCGGAGCTGAGCGGCCAGGTGGAGGCACGGGTCATCGGCGGCCGGAAGTACATCCTCATCCCCGCCGGGGAGGGCGTCGAGGTCAACGGCCTCCCCGTGGAGCTGGACGCGGAGGGAGCCGCCCCTGCCGCCGTACGCTGATAATCCGCCCCCTGCAAAAAATTACGGTGGATTTTCGGAATTTTGGTTGACAGCACCATAAAATAACGATATAATTGACAATACGCGATTGTTCGCTTATTTTGCCGACCGCGCCCCGGTCCGGGGCGTTGTGGAGTACGGCGGTCCTTCAACGGATCCGCCGTCAAACTGTACAGGAGGTGTTCCCGCATGAAGCGTACCTATCAGCCCAAGAAGCGTCAGCGTTCCAAGGTCCATGGCTTCCGCAAGCGCATGGCTACCGCCAACGGTCGCAAGGTCTTGGCCCGCCGCCGCGCCAAGGGCCGCGCCCGCCTGAGCCACTGATGGCGGCAACATCGGGATAAGACGATACGACCGGGGCGCGGGATTTTTCCCTCGCCCCTGTGTCTGTTTTCCCGAAAACTCCCACTGTCCGACAACAACGGAGGTCCACATGAAGAAAACCGCGTCGCTGAAGGAAAACCATCTGTTCCGCCGGGCTTACTACAAGGGCAAAACCGCTGCGGACGGAAACCTGGCCCTCTACGTCCGGCGCAACGGGCGGCGGGACAACCGTCTGGGCCTCACGGTGTCCACCAAGGTGGGCCATGCCGTGGTGCGCAACCGGGTCCGGCGGCGGCTGCGGGAAATCTACCGCCTGCACGAGGACAAGCTTATCTCCGGCGTAGACGTGGTGGTGGTGGCCCGGGTGCGCTCCGCTGCCAGCCGGTACAGTCAGCTCGAGCGCTCGTTCCTCAAGCTGGCAGGCAGGCTGGAGCTGATGAAAAAGGAAGGGTCGAAGTGAAGCGCCTGCTGATGGCCATGATCCGGTTCTACCGGAAAAACATTTCCCCGGCCCGCCCGCCCTGCTGCCGGTTTATCCCCTCCTGCTCGGCCTACGCGCTGGAGGCGGTGGAGGTCCACGGCGCGGTGAAGGGCTCCGCCCTGGCCCTGTGGCGCATTGTGCGCTGCCACCCCATTCACAGGGACAAGACCTTCGTGTACGACCCGGTCCCGCCCAAAAAACAGACCAGGCTCCCGGGCGGACCCAAAAAATTTTAGGAGGCCAAACATGGATATTTGGCAAATACTCATGACCCCGTTCAGCTTCCTGCTGAAAACCTTCTGCCAGGTCTTCGACAGCTACGGCATCGCCCTGATTCTGTTCACTGTGGTCATTAAAATCATCCTTTTCCCCCTCCAGCTCAAGAGCAAAAAGAGCATGATCAAGATGAACATTGTCAACAGCCAGGTACAGGAGATCCAGAAGCGCTGCGGCAGCGACAAGGAGCGCTATAACCGGGAGCTTCAGCAGTTCTACGCGGAAAACAACGTCAGCCCCCTGGGCGGCTGTGGCTGGAGCATGATCCCCATTTTTATCCTGTACCCGCTGTACGCCATCATCCGCCGCCCACTGAAGTACATGATGTGGCTTACCGAGGATGCCGTTAAGGCCGTGGCCAATGCCTTGGGCTGGACCGCGAGCAAGGGCAGCGAGTTTGCTGCCGCGGGTTATAATGAGCTTTATCTGGCCGCCATGATGAACGGTGAAAACCTGGAAGCCGCCAAGACCGCCGTTACGGCCTCCGGTATCGCAGCCACCAGTATGTTTGTGGTCAATTTCAACTTCTTTGGCCTCGACCTCTCCCAGACCCCCCGGTTCGATTTCTGGGCTGCGGCTGAGGGCATCTCCTGGAACAGCGTGGGCCTGTTCCTGCTGCCCCTGATCTCTGCCGGGCTTTCCCTGGTGTCCATGATCATCTCCCAGAAAACCAACCAGATGAACAAAAACCAGCAGACCAAGATGAGCCCCTTGATGCTGCTTACGGGTCCGGTCATTTCCCTGTGGATCGGCTACGCCATGCCCGCCGGCCTGTGTATCTACTGGATCGCCAACTCCCTGCTGATTATGGTGCAGGAAGTCATCTGCGGCAAAATGCTCCGCAAGGACTACGAGCAGGCCCAGAAAGAGATGGAGGAGCAGCAGAGGAAGGCCAAGGAAGCGGAGAAGGAGCGCCGCCGTCTGGCCGCAGAGAAGAAGGCCGCAGCCATCGCCGCCGGCAAATCCGCCAAGAAGCAGCCCAAGCAGCCCAAGGGCCCCGACGTGTCCGCCAGCCGGGAGGGTATGCGCACCTATGCCAGGGGCCGTGCCTACGACCCCAACCGTTATCCCGTCACCCCCTATGTGGACCCCAACGGCCCCGCCAGACCCGTGGAGGAGCCCAAGGAGCTGACTGAGGAGGAAAAGCAGGTTCTGTCCGAATCCGACCCCGAGCCGGCCGCCAAGGCTGAGGCCGCCAGACAGTCTGCCGCGTCCGCTCCCGAGGTCCCCGGCGAAAGCGGGGACTACGAGGAGGCCTACGCCGACGAGGACGGCGAGCAGTAAACGCAGACCTTGTCCCCCGGATTCACCCGCCCCATACGGGGCGGGCGGACCCGCAAATGATACTTTGATCTTTGATAAAGGAGTGCAGTTTTGTGCTGAAACATATCGAAGTCACCGCAAAAACCGAGGATGACGCCATCGCCAAGGGTTTGGCCCAGCTTGGGCTTGACCGGGACGACGTTTCGGTGGAGATTCTGGATCGGGGCAAAACCGGCTTTCTGGGTATCGGCTCCGTCCCTGCCAAGGTAAAGCTCACCTACGAGGCCCCCGACGAGCCGGAGCCCGCCCTCGCCCCTGCTGCGCCCACCCCCAGGCCCGAACCCAAACCCCAGCCAAAGCCTCAGCCCCGGCCTGAACCGAAACCCCAGCCCAAGCCCGCGCCAGTCCAGCCTGCGGGCGATGCCGTTGACGACGACGTGGCTGAGGCCATCATCAAGTTCCAGACCGGCCTGTTCGCCCACATGGGGGTGGAGGCCACCCCTCGGGTGTCCACCAACGGCGACAACACCTACCAGGTGGTGCTGGAGGGAGAGAACATGGGTGCCCTCATCGGCCACCGTGGAGAAACCCTGGATGCCATCCAGCAGCTCACCGGCTACGCTGTCAACCGGGGCCGCAGCCGCCGTGTGCGCATCCATGTTGACGCGGAGGGCTACCGCGCCCGCCGTGAAGAGTCCCTCACCCGGCTGGCCCGCAAGACGGCGGCCCGGGTGGTAAAGTACCGCCGGAACGTGACCCTGGAGGCCATGAACGCCTACGAGCGCCATGTCATCCACACCGCATTGCAGGATTTCCCCGGCGTGTCCACCTACTCCACCGGCACCGAGCCCAACCGCCGCACCGTAGTGGCCTACGACCCCAGCAAGCAGTAAACAAACAGCAAAGTCCCCCAGCAAGCCGCTGGGGGACTTTTTTTACTGCGCCGCGTACTGTACGCCATAGTCGAACATCTTCAGTGCGCACCGCTCTCCGATTTCCTCCAGGCCCTCTATGATATCCACCAGATCCCGGTCCTCGAAGCTGATGCCGGTGCGCGCAGCAAGCCGCAGACGGGCGGCGTACACGCTCCCGTAAAGTTTTGAACAGGGCTTCCCTTCGTCGAATTCACATTCGATCTCAGGGTCAGGATGTACGTGCTGGCCAGTCATATATTCGTAGATTTTCTCTTTGGTCATGGGTAACACCTCTTTTGCAGAATTTTGTCCGCTGTCCACAAAGAAAGCATATCACATTTCACGAATGAGGTCAAGTGACCTCATAACTTCACACGCCCCTTGTTATCATAGATATGAGGGGGTGACGCCGTGGTCAGTGCTGAATTGATCGGGACTGTGATTCAAAGATTCCGAAACGAAAAAGGGATGTCCCAGGAGATTCTGAGCGGTCTCGCAGGTCTGGACCGAACACACTACAGCAAGATCGAGCGTGGCCTGAGAAGCCCGACCATCGACACTCTCTTCAAGATCGCTCAGGCGTTAGATGTCCCGCCCCATGAGCTGATTCAAGAGATCGAACATCGTTTGAACAACGATTGACCCACAGCATAGTAAAAGCGAACGCCCCGCAGGCAGACCTGCGGGGCGCTGATTGACACCAGTCCGAAAATATTGTAGAATGATCGCGGATGTCGTGACAACGGCAGGCGGTTTGGCTACTTCCTCCGAGAGGAGGTGGGCTTATGCCTATGACCTTGACGTTTACATTCCATCCGCGGAACTGGACGATCACCATTCAGGTCAAAGCAAGCAGAAACCGCCACCCGGCACGGTGACGGTTTCCTGAGCTTAGCTTAAGATACCTTTTCCCTGTACAGGGTCAAACCGTCTGCTCACGGCATCCCCCTACGGGGTTTATTATACGCTCCCTTGACAAAACTGTCAAGGGAGCGTTTTTTGCCGTTACTCGCCCAACACTGCCGCGCACCGCGTGCACAGCTCGGCATGGTGTCCGGCAGTTCCGATGTGCCCGTCATGGTTCCAGCAGCGGGGGCACTTAGGCGCTTCGCTGAGCTTCACAGCAGCACTCAAAGCACCGCCCTGCTTCACCGTCACCTTGGACACGATGAACAGAGTGGCCAGCTCGTCCTCGCCAAAGCCCAGCTCACCGTCCAGCGTCAGTGCGATCTCCGCGTCCTGGTTCTTCTTGACGCCCTGCTCCCGGGCGTCCTCCAGGGCCTTGAGCACCACGTCCCGCACCTCCAGCAGCTTGTTCCAGCGCTCTGTCTCGGCCCCGCTCAGCGCCAGCGCCGGATCATAGTCCGGGATGTCGTTGAACAGCACGCACTCCCCGTCGTCTACGGCGCAGTGGGGCATTGCCGTCCAGATCTCCTGGCTGGTGAAAGCCAGGATGGGGGCCAGCATCCGGGTCATGCCGTCCAGAATGAGGAACAGGGCGGACTGGGCGGAGGCCCGGCCCGCGCCGTCGCCGCAGTACAGCCGGTCCTTGATGATGTCCAGGTAGAAGTTGGACATTTCCACCACGCAGAAGTTGTAGATGGCGCGGTAGACGGCGTGGAACTCATAAGCCTCATAGCCCGCCCGGACGGCCTTGACCAGCTCGTTAAACGCCGCCACAGCCCATTTGTCCAGGTCCAGCATATCCTTGACCGCCACCGCCTTGTCCGGGTCGAAGCCGTTCAGGTTGCCCAACATATACCGGGCGGTGTTGCGGATTTTCAGATAGGCCTGGGAGAGCTGCTTCATGATCTCCTTGGAGATGCGCATATCCTGGGTGTAGTCGGCGGAGGACACCCACAGCCGGAGCATATCCGCGCCGTAGTCCTTGATGATCTCGTCCGGCGGCATGGCGTTGCCAAGGGACTTGTGCATGGCCTTGCCCTCGCCATCCACCGTCCAGCCATGGGTGATGATCTGCTTATAGGGCGCAAGACCGTTGCAAGCGATAGAGGTCAACATAGAGGACTGGAACCACCCGCGGTATTGGTCGCCGCCCTCCAGGTACACATCGGCGGGGTACTGGAGGTAATCTCGCTCATTGGCCACGGCGGCCCAGGTGGAACCGGAGTCGAACCACACGTCCATGATGTCGTTTTCCTTGGAGAAGCGGTTCTTGCCGCACCTGGGGCACTTAAATCCGGCGGGGACCAGCTCCTCAGCGGTCTTGTCGAACCAGATATTGGAGCCGTGCTCCCGGAAGAGGTCGGCCACGTGGGCGATGGTCTCGGGGGTGACGATGGCCTCGCCGCAGTCATCACAGTAGAACACGGGGATAGGCACGCCCCACACCCGCTGGCGGGAAATGCACCAGTCGTTGCGCTCGGTAATCATAGACACCATGCGCTCCTTGCCCCAGGCGGGGTGCCAAGAGATGCCGTCACAGGCCTTGACGGCCTGGTCCTTGATGGCGTCCACAGAGCAGAACCACTGCTCAGTGGCCCGGTAGATGATGGGGTGCTTGCACCGCCAGCAGTGGGGGTAGGAGTGGGTGATCTGGGCCTTAGCCAGCAGGAAGCCCTCGTTTTCCAGGTCGGCCACCACCATGTCGTTGCCCTTGGCGTAGAACTGGCCGTTATACCGCGCGTCGGTCATCACGCCCTTGGCGTTGACGGGCACGGGCACGCCGATGTTGGTCAGCCCCGCGTCGTCGTAGCGCTTGCACACGTCAAAGTCCTCCGCGCCGAAGCCGGGGGCGGTGTGGACGCAGCCGGTACCGGCGTCCAGGGTGACGTGGTCGCCGTTCAAGATCACGCTGTCCTGGTCCAGCAGGGGGTGCTTGGCCACCATGAGCTCCAGATCGGAGCCTTTGAGCGTGACCAAGATCTTGCACGCATGGA
>CATJRT010000148.1 GCA_949742895.1 uncultured Eubacteriales bacterium
AGTCGAACAAAAACGGCATCGCAGAGAAAATCCAGCGCGAGGCCAACATGGCCGCCTTCAGGGCACAGAACAAGCACGCTGCCGACATCGCAAGCCGCGACGCAGAAATTGAACGGCTTGCCAAGGAGGTCGAGCGTGAGCAGGAGTGGAAGCCGTACACCGACGCAGACAATGTCCAGCAGTCTGACTATGAGCAGCTCCGAGAAGATAGCAGCACTCGTGTTATGACAGACGCAGAGGCGAGGGATCTACTCTACAACTGGTACGGCTTCGCCCCTGAAAAGGTCAAAATCCTACATAGTGTTCCGACCTTTGAGGTCAACCGGCACCGGCAGCTCAGAAAGACCGGCGAGGTCGAGCGCTTGCCTCTCTACAATGCGACCGACTGGCACTACATCCGCTTCGACTGCGGGCGCATGAGCTACGAGCTGGACAATGACAGCCTCCGGCCCTTCGTACACTGAGGGGAGGGCCGGACATGAAACAAGGCATCACCATCACCAGAGACTACGACCGCCACGACACCATGATCGTGCGGATCCAGAAGCGGCGCGGCAAGCTGGGGCTCAGCGAGATTGAGGAGCTCCTGCGCTACGGAAGCGGGCAAGAGTGGTGCGGCCACTACGCCATTCTCTTGAATTGCAGCGAGGCAACAATCGGGGGATCCGGCTATGACATTTTCGGAGAAGATCCGGGCGATGTGGTCGACCTCTACCCCATCGAGGAGGGCGAATATTGCCCAATCTGCGGCAAGTTTGTCCCACCATTCCTTTACTGCCCGACCTGTGGAACAAGCTGGAAGGACTGCGACGACAATGTCGAAAAGCTGCTCGAAGGAATGAAGGAAGAAACTGAGCGCATGATCCTGACCAGCAGCAAACACGACAGCAAAGTCGCATGGTACTGGTCGCATATCGGGGCGATTGACATGGCCCGACAGCTCGGCCTTATATCCGACGAGCGACGGCTCGAGCTCTACCGCGAAATCGAAAAAAGCAAGCCGGCCGCGGAAGGCGGTGATCCTCGTGAGTAATCGGTTTACCCAATGCGACATGACCCTCCTGAGCCGGGCATCATTCCCGGCGACGCTGGAGGAAGGTGGCGAGCCCTGCATCGTGGAGGTCACGGTCTACCGGCTCAACGCCGTCGCCCTCAACCTCTACCTGCTGGACGGGGACGAGCCCATCCGCAACCACCTC
>CATJRT010000149.1 GCA_949742895.1 uncultured Eubacteriales bacterium
ATATGAGAGGTTCATTTTGAAGCAAATCACCATGGCGGACTACAAAAGCGAGAAGGCCGCTGTTGACAGCGAGCTTGACAGGCTGCGGGAAATCCATTCCAATCTGAAGGTGCAGACCTCGCAGATGGAGATGGACGAAAAGGCGAAAAGCGTCAGGACTGAGCTGGCGCGGGAGGTAGTTGGGGCCGGTGGTCTGACGGCTGGGCTGGCTGACACGCTGATTGACCGGGTTTATGTCTATCCGAATAATCAGGTGGAGATCGTCTGGAAGATGAAAGACTTTTGCATGGAGTAGCAATCAGTTCCTTGTTGGCTCGAAATCTTCTCAGAAAAGTTGAAAAACTTTTTGTCTCGGGCTTGACATATGGGTGACGCAACGCGTGGAAGGAGATATGCTCCAACCCTGCATCTCGGAGGATCTTCTCGTGGAGCTTTACTACGGAGTCGGGGTAGTACATCTCGCCTGTGGTGCTGGAGGGGAACATATAGGGGTTTTCCGGGTGCTTCTCGTGCTCCTGGATCAGCAGCTCCACCGCCTCCTGGGGGATGGACACCCTCCGCACTGAGGTTTCGGTTTTGGGGCGGGAGAGGGTGAGCTTGCCGCCGGGGTTCTTGATGTACTGCTTTGCTTTCGTTTCTATTGTCCGCCCCCCTGACGAGGGAGAGCTGGGGTACAGCCTGAAGCCTGTCCTGGATGCCATGGGGTCGTGGGGCCAGGAATACAAGGCAAAACAAGCCTGAAAATTTCCTCTCTCAATATTTGCAGGACTTCTGAGGCTGGTTGATCCCCAAGACAAAAAAAGCCACCCGGTATGTGACCGGGTGGCAGTTTTCTATGCAAACAGCGGAGGGCGCGGCTTAGGAACCTGGTGACCAGGGCGGTTTTCCCGGTTCAATCAAACATAGTACTCATAAAACGTTCCTCATTTCAACTTTGCAGCGGGGCCTCCGTCCCCCAGACCTCCAGCTGGGTCAGCGCCGGGAAGGGGGAGAGGTCGCCCTCGTACTTGATGAGCCGGCACACCTTCAGCCAGCGCGCCCCGCGCCGTTCCAGCTCCACCGTCTGGCGCGCGCCGGTCTTGACGAACTCCGGCGTGATCTCCGAGCCGTCGGAAAACCGGACGGTGCACCGCTTCCACCAGTTGTCGTGGGGGAAGTCCGCCCGGAGGGTGAACACCAGCCGGTGGATCTCCACCTCCCGTCCGAAGTCCAGGGTCAGCTCCGCCTCCGGGTCCCGGTTGATGCCCCAGCTCTGGTAGGGCCAGGCGCCGTGGCTGTCGTTGGCCCAGCACCCGTCGATGGCGTTGCGGGCGGCAAAGACGGATTCCCCCCGGGTCTCCACGTTGGCGGAGGCGTGGGGGAAGAAGCCGGTATTGTCGTGGCTGTCCAGGGGGTTCAGCGCCAGGTTCCGTTGAGCCCCTATTTCCTCCGGCTCCGCCGCCCGCGCCTGAAGCAGGTGAAGCGCCCCGGTAAAGCTCTTGGGGGAATAGCTCACCCGCTTTTCCCCGAAGGGCACCGCCAGCCGGAACTCCCCGGCCAAATAGCCGAAGGTCTCCGGCAGGCTGTCCTCCAGCCGGGCCGTCACATAGCCGGATCGGTCGCCGGACAGGGTGATAACGTCCCCCTCCTCATAGGGGGCGGAGTATACCAGGGACACCAGATCTGTCCCGGACGCCTGGGCCTTGACCTGCCCGCCGCCGCCCAGAATGGAAATGCGCAGTTCCATGAAACTCACTCCTTTTCGTCTGCCGTGGCCCCGGTCACCACCGTGGCCAGCCGGTGGGTCCCGGCCTCCAGCCGCCAGCGGATGGTGGGGATGCGGCCAAAGGGCGCCGCCCGCCGGACAGCGGCGCGAAAGATACGTTCAGAACCCCTTTAAGATGGGATCGCGCTGCGGCAGTCGCGCACCTGATAATCCCCCCTGCTGGGCCAGTCCTTCGTCTGTCTCTGGGCAAGCAGGTCATTGAAGTGCCACCACTCGGAGGCCAAAGGGGTCAGCTTGGCCGAGGTGCAGTAGCGCTGAAGGGCCAAAGCGGGCTGGTTGGCGGCCATGGCTGGGGCCAGCGTGGCTTTGCGCCACGCCGTGTCCGAGAAGATGGCCACCGGCTTGGTATAGGTGGCCGCCGCCATACTCAGCTCGTGGATGGGGGTGGGCATGGCGTATTCCTCATATTCGTCCACCTGGACATAGCTGTACCCGCCGATCCGGGCGGCATGGGCCTTCGTCACCTTGGCAAGGCTGACATCCATGGCATACCCCTGCTGGTGGTTGGAGGCCCCGGTGGCGATAAACCAGGAAATGCTCCAGGGCTTTGTGGAGATGCCGGCGTTCACGTCCCCGTCCTTCCGGGCCAGGGCGGACAGTCCGCGCACCACCGCCATCTGGGCGGTGTAGGGCCGGAACCCCTCGTACAGCACCAGGGTATTGCCCTCCGCCAGGGCGTTCTGCTGGGCCCGGCATACGTTTTTGGCCATGGTGTACAGCACCGGCATGAGGAACTCCCTCCGGCCCAGCCGGGGGTTGTCCGTCTTGGCCTGGTAGAGGGCCTTGCCGGTGATGCCGGGGATGTTCTTCCCCGAGCTGACAAAGACGGAGGAATAGGCGTTGGTGTCGTTATAGATCATGGACGGCACCACGTTGGGCAGGTTGATCAGGCAGTAGCGGTGCTCCACCCAGCCCGTCGTCCCCTGGGCCCGCACCTGCCACCAGTCCCCGGACTCCTTCAGGATCCGGAACGCCGTCCCCGGCTCCAGCGCCAGCAGCGCCCCCTCCATGGGGTCAGGGGCGGGGGTGGGCTCCGGCGTGGGTTCCGGCGTAGGTTCCGGTGTGGGCTCCGGGACGGGCTCCGTGGGCTCGGCGGAGGGCTCTGGCCCGGACGTGGGCTCCGGTTCCCCGGTGGGCTGGCCGCTTTCCGCGGGCAGGCTCTCTGTGGGCTGCGGGGATTCTTCCGCCCCGGCGGTGGGGGCGGGCTCCTCCGGTTCCCCGGCGGGAGCGTCCGCCAGGGCGGCGGGCTGGGCCGCCTCCGCTGTCTCTACGGCAGGCGCGGGCTCCGGCGGGGCATAGATGGTCGCCAGCTTGCCGGCCTCCCCCTGGGGCAGGCCGGGCCACAGGGGCAGCTTCACCGAGGCGTACCCCGTGGCCCCCCG
>CATJRT010000150.1 GCA_949742895.1 uncultured Eubacteriales bacterium
CTTGGTAGTAAATTCGTAGTAATTGGGGTGGTCTGTTGTCAGGAAATGCGGCGTAATGCGCTGTTTCACAAGGTTTTGCCGGTTCTCACAAAATATTTGGATTAGAAATGGCCCATAGCATATTGACTATTTTTAGAATTGTGCTATAGTCTACTTGCGAGCAACTTCATAGTAACACACTCGAAAAGAGTTGTCAACCATTTCAAAAAAATAATAGTCTACCACGAGAGGAGATATTTCCATGAGATTTCCCAGACTGACATTTCCATTGACCGCCGATTTTGGCAGCGATGGATATTGGATCAATGATAAGGGCCCATTCCAGTACGGCGCCGCCGTGACAGAGTTTTTCTGCGGGGATGATTTGACGGACAACGTGGGCGATAGCCTGCTGCTGATGCGGAGACTGGAGAAGCTGCTCCAGGCATTTGGTGGGCATCTCCATCCATATGCACAGGAGCAGTCGGTATCTCGTGGGCCCTTTTCCTGGCTGGAGGAAATGGCTGTGGAGAGCTCCGTCCGCTTTGTATCCCGCCCTGCTGATGGGAGCGGAAATGCGATAGCGGAGCGCTGGACAGTTTCCTGCCTGAGGGACTTCCTGTACCTGGAGCTGGGCAAGGCAATAGAACACGGGAATGCCCCGCGGCAGTGCCGGTTGTGCGGGCATTGGTTTCTCCACGAGCAGGGGGACAAGACGGTGTACTGTGGACGTGTCGCGCCGAGTGAGACGGAAAAGACCTGCCGGGAGGTGGGGGCGCGGGCCGTCTTTGAGAACAAGATCCGGGCGGAGGAGACGTGGAAGCTCTATAAGCGGGCGTACAAAAAATACTATGCCCGGGTGATGAAGGGGAACATGGACCGTGAGGAATTCAACGCCTGGGTGGAACACGCCGCCGCCCAGCGGGATTTTACCATTGAGCTGCTGAAGGTGGCGAAGTCGGAGGAGGAGCGGGCGCGGCATATCGAGACGCTGCGGGAGGATCTGAACCGGCTGTGAGGCCCGCTGACAGCGGCGGCGTTCTCTTTGTAGACACTGGTGCAAAGCATGGAGCAGCTTTGAAATAAAAGAGATCAGCTTTTTCAACTTGATCTTCCTGATGCAGGGGATGGTGTACGTCTCAATTATCAGCTTGTAGCGATCCACTGTGGTTTGCCGAACATTGGGCTGGGTGTGGAGATTGTACCAGGCGCGAAGCTAACTGGCCACGGTGTACTCGTCGGTGCGGGTGACATCCACCTGCTGGGTTTGCTCCACCGCCGCTCTGAGTGTCTCCCTGGTTTCCTCCTGGGTGCGGCCCAGGACGTTTTTGATGATGCGCTTGCCGGTGTCGGGATTGCGGTATAGCGGCCCACCCAGCGCCTGTCAAAATGTTTACGCAGATTTGAAATAAATTGCGCAAAATAGTATTTGCTATTTTGCGCAATTTGTTTTGTCATTGTGCCCAATCAAAAATATACATTTCTTGCGCTCAAATGTGGCAAAATTGTTAGAAGTGCCAAAGGTTATTGCGGAAAGCAAAAACAGTTTATATAATGCGTACAAGGTTCAGAACAGCAAAAGTTTTCCTGGCCAGGAATCAAATTCGTGTTCTGATACGAAAACATCCCATTAACCAACCAATTCCAGGAAGGAGAAATATATCATGAAAAAGTTTGCTTCCCTTGCGCTGGCCCTTGTCATGATGCTGGGCCTTGTGTCCTGCGCCACCGGGGACACGACCCCATCCACCGCACCGACCACCCCCGCAGCCAGCACAGAAACCCCCTCTGGTAACGAAACCCCAGCCGGGAGCAATGTGGAAATGCCCGCTTTCGTCACTGTAGGCACCGGCGCCACCGGCGCGGCCTTCTATCCCATCGGCGTATCTATGGCCGATATCCTGACCAACAGCTTCAACATCCAGGCTACGGCGCAGGTCACCGGCGGCGCGCTGGAAAACCTCCAACTGGTTCAGGAAGGAACCATCGACCTGGGTATTACTATGGGCAACTCCGCCCAGGCAGCCTATGAGGGTACCGGCGACTACGAGGGCACCCCCTACACCAATGTCAGCGCCCTGTTCGGTGGCCTTTCCAAGGGCTTTTTCCAGGTGGTTGTTCTGGAGGACAGCCCCATCCAGAGCATGAAGGATTTGATTGGGAAAAAGGTGTGCATGGGCCCCGCGGGCAACGGCGCCATCAGCGTGGCGGCCACGATCTGGAACGCTTACGGCTTCGGCGTGGACGATGTGAATGCCACTTATCTGGCCTATGATGACGGCATCAGCCAGCTCACCGACGGCAACTGCGACGCGGTGGTGGTACAGGCGGCCATCCCCTCCTCCGCCATCCAGGAGCTGGCCGCTTCCGGCAAGGGCTACCGCTTCATCCCCGTGGAGCAGGAAATCGCCGACAAGCTGTGCGAGGAGTATCAGTACTTCGGTTACGACACGCTGAAATCCACGGTCTACGACAACAACCCCGTGGACACCCAGACCATGATCATTACCAACATGGTGGTTGTCCGCGCCGATCTGGACGAGGACGTGGTCTATGAGATGACCAAGGCCATGTTTGAGAACCTGGACAAAATCAAGGAGTCCCACAAGGCGGCCAGCGGCCTGTCTCTGGAGGGGGCCGTCCGTACCTCCATCCCCCTGCACCCCGGCGCTGAGCGCTACTTCAAAGAGATCGGGGCGATGTAAGCCATGGCGGAACGGGATGATAAACTCCGCGTAAGTCTGTGCCGGATCTTATATATCGTCACAGCCGTGGTCTACCTGTACACGGCAGGTTTCGGCTCCTTCTCCGACATGACCCAGCGGGCGCTGCTGATCACAGTATGCGGCTTCACTATTTTTTTAAGAAAGCCCATCCAAATCAAAAAAGCGCAGACCGCCGTCACCCGTGTGCTGGATTGGGTATTTGCCATCGCGTTCAGCGCGGCCGGCATCTACATCATGGCCATCTGGAATGACCGCACCGCCAAAGTGGGCGCGCCGCCCCAGCAGGACATTATCATGGCCACAGTCATGATCGTGCTGCTGCTGTTCGCCACCTATAAGGCAACGGGTTGGCCCCTGGTCATCACCTGCGTCATCTTCCTGATTTATACGGCGGTGGGTCCGTACCTCCCCTCCATCCTGGCCCACCGCGGCGAGACCTGGACCCGCACGGCCAACTTCATGTATGTCTCTACCGGCAGCATTTTCGGCGTGCCTGCAGGTATCGCCGCTACCTACATTATCAGCTTTGTGATTTTCGGCGCCTTCTTGGAGCGCTTCGGTGCGGGCCAGTGGTTTGTGGACCTGGCTTACGCCGGGACCGGGCGCTTCCGGGGCGGCCCGGCTAAGACCAGCATCGCATCCAGTGCTTTGATGGGCATGATCTCCGGCTCTCCCGCCGCCAACGTTGTAACCACCGGCGCGTTCACCATCCCCCTGATGAAGCGCACCGGCTATAAGGATTACGAGGCGGGCGCGGTGGAGGCCGTGGCCTCCACCGGGGGGATGTTCACCCCGCCCATCATGGGAGCCGCGGCCTTTATGATGGCCCAGTATCTGGACGTCCACTATATTGAGGTGGCGAAAGCGGCCATTGTGCCCGCCTGCCTGTATTACCTGTCCCTGATGCTGGTGGTGGACTCCATCGCCGTCAAAAATCACCTGGTGGGGCTGCCCAAGGATCAGCTTCCCAGCATCAAGGAGATCATGTTGACCCGGGGTCAGCTGGGCATTCCCATCATCTTCGTCATCGCCGTAATTCTCATGGGCTGGAGTCCCATGAAGGCCGCCTTCTGGGGCACTGTGGCGGTGGTGCTGGTGGCCTGCATCCGCAAAGAGACCCGCCCCACCGTCAAGTCCTTCCTTGAAGCATTGGAGAGCGGCACCAAGAGCGTTGCCAATATCGTGATCTCCTGTGCTGCTGCGGGCATCATTGTGGGCGTGATCTCCATGACCGGCCTGGCCACCAAGTTGAGCTACACGCTGGTGAGCATCTCCGGCGGAAACATTTATATCGCCGCCGTCCTCACCGCCATCATCACCATTATTCTGGGCTGCGGTATGCCCCCCACGCCCACCTACGTGATCCTGTCCGTGGTGCTGGTCAACCCGCTGACCCAGATGGGGGCGTCGGCCCTGTCCGCCCATATGTTTATCTTCCTGTTTGCCTGTATCGGCGCACTGACGCCGCCGGTGGCCATCACCGCTTATACCGCCGCTGCCATCGCCAAATCCGACCCCAACAAGACCGGGATTCGCGCCTTCCGTATGGGGCTTGTGGCCTACATCATCCCCTTCATCTTCCTGCTCAGTCCGGCTATCCTGCTGGTGGGTTCTACGGCAGAGGTTCTGATGGCTGTGATCACCTCGGTTGTGGGTATTTTCTGCCTCACCGGCGCGGTAGAGGGTTATATCTTCCAATACTGGAGCGCGGTGCCCCGGATCCTGCTGGCCATAGCCGCCGTACTGATGCTGATTCCCGGCACTGTGACCGACATTGCGGGTATCGTGTGCATTCTGGCCGCGTGGCTGGTCAACCGCTTCCTGCTGAAACCGAATATGGAGGCGACACAGGATGCCTAACGCCATTGATATGTTTAACCACTACCTGCCCCCGGAGTATTACGACAAGATCATCGCCCTGGGGGGCAGCGCCCACATGATGAAGCGTGCCCGGGCCATGCCCGCCATGAGCGACATTGACTACCGCCTGCGGCTGATGGACACCTTCGAGGGTTACCAGCAGATCCCCTGTGTGGTTAGCCCAAACGTGGAGCAGCTGGTGGCCCCGGAACATACTGCCGAGCTGGCCCGCTTTGCCAACGAGTGTTTTTATGAGCTGTGCCAAAAGTACCCGGATAAATTTCCCAGCTTCGTGGCCGTGCTGCCCCTGGATGACATGGACAAAGCCTGCCGGGAGGCGGAGTACGCGGTCAAGCAGTTGGGCGCGGCGGGGGTGCAGATTTTCACCAACCAGGACGGCCATGCGGTGGACAGCCCGGAGTTCTTCACGCTGTACGACAAGCTCCACGAGTTGGACTCCATTCTCTGGATCCATCCCGCCCGCACCGCAAACCAGCCCTACTATGCCGGGGAGGAGTTGGAGAAATACGAGCTGTGGTGGACCATGATGTGGCCCATTGAGACAACCATGGCGGCTTCCCGCCTGGTCTACGCCGGCCTGTTCCAGCGCTGCCCCAACCTGAAGGTCATTCTGCACCACGCCGGCGGCATGATCCCCATGGAGGAGGGACGGCTGGAAAACGGGCTGAAGCTCTACTCTACCCGCACCGCGCCGGAACTTCAGCACCTGGTGGAGAGCCCCGTGAGGGACAAGGTGCAGATCGACGAGTTCAGGAAGTTCTACGCCGACTGTGCCACCTTCGGCAGCCAGGCCGCCATTGAGTGCGCCCTGCACTTCTTCGGGCCGGATCATATGCTGTTTGCCAGCGACCTGCCTTTCGACCCGGAGGACGGCTTCGGCTATGTGCGCCGCACCCTGCGGGACATTGGAAATCTGCCGGTGCCGGACAATCAGAAGGATGCGCTGCGCTTTAAAAATGCCCTGCGGCTGATGGGCCGGATGGCATAAGCTCCATGACGCAAAATGGCGGCGCACACCGAACAAGGCGTTTACGGTGTGCGCCGTCCGCGCAAATCCAACAGGTCACAGCTTCTTCAGCGCCCGGTTGCGGTACTGCAGGGGCGACATCCCCTCGGCCTGCCGAAAACTGCGGATAAAGTGGGAGGCGCTGGCAAAGCCCACCTGGGGCGCGATGTACTGTACCGCGTCGGAGCCGTTGAGCAGGAGATCCTTTGCCTTGGACAGACGCGCCATAACCACGTATTGCTTATAGGCATAGCCGGTCACATTTTTGAAGCTGTGGCTCAGATAGTACTTGTTGATGTAAAACCGGGTGGCGACGGTTTCCAGCTGGAGGTCGTCTGCCAGATGGGATTCGATGTAGTTCTGAATGTCGAAGATCACATCCTGGCCCGCCTGCTTCCGGGTCCCAGGAAAGGCGCCTGGGTTGCGGCGGTACATATACACCAAAATATCCCGCATTTTACTGGCAATCAAATAATCCCAATAGGGTTTGCGGTGCTGGTATTCCCGCACCATGATGTCCAGCATATGGGCGTAATGGGTCAGTTCCTCCGGCGAACACGCATACTGATGGCAGAAGCCCTCCGGCCTCTGCTTGAAGATGGACAGCAGCAGCGGGTCGTGGATCAGCGTGGTCAGCGCGTCATTGGAAAACCGTGCGGTATAACGGTCATAGCCCTCGCTGTGGGAGAGGATGAAGTGGTTTTCCAAGTTGCTGATGCACAGCGCGGTTCCTGGTTCCACATGGTAGACCCGCCCTTCCACGTTGAACTCCGCCGTTCCGCCCACATTGAGCAGAAATTCACACAGATAGTGAAAATGAGGCGCCTTCTGCTGGACATCCGGGGCCATGTAGCTCTGGACGGCGTCCTGCCGGTGGGTGATCCGGATATCCGTATCCGGTAAAAACCGCTCTGCCATGGAGACACCTCCCCTTGTGCCCATCATACCACAGCTGCCAAGCATTTGACAACTGCATTTGAGAAAGGGTGAAGATTTTATGTCGGCCCATGAAAAATTTAACTTTCAGACTTTGGATGGGGTAACGGCGAAGGCTTCCGAGCTGGGAGTGGATTTGGCCTTTTCCGATGACCTCTCACCCCTGTTCCAGCCAAAACAGGTGGGCGGCCGGACAGCCCCCAACTCCATGGCGGTACTGCCCATGGAAGGCTGCGACTCCAACCCGGACGGATCCCCCAGCGAACTGGTGGAACGCCGGTACCTCCGCTTTGCGGGCGGCGGCGCAGGTCTGCTTTGGTGGGAAGCCTGTGCCGTGGTGCCGGAAGGCCGGGCCAACGAACTGCAAATGATGCTCACCGCCAGCAACCGCAGCCAGTTTGCCCGCCTGCTGGAAAAAACAAACGCTGAAGCCGCAAATCGGAATGGCGGCGGCCACAGGCCGGTGAACATCCTCCAGCTGACCCATTCCGGACGGTATAGCCGCCCGGAGGGGCACATCGCCCGTCCCCTGGTTCCCCAGCACGATCCCATCCTGGATAAGGCCGGGAATGAGATCATTGTGACCGATGAGTATCTGGACGCGCTGACCGAGCGGTATGTCCAGAGCGCCCTGCTGGCCAAAGAGGTAGGCTTTGACGGCGTGGATATCAAGAGCTGCCACCGCTATCTGCTCAGCGAGCTGCTGGCCAGCCATACCCGGGAGGGCAAATACGGCGGCAGCTTTGAAAACCGCTCCCGCTTTTTGCGCCAAACCATCCAGGCCGTCCGAGAGGCGGTGGGCGAGGACTTCATCATCGCCAGCCGGTTCAACGTGTTTGATGCCCACCCCTATCCCTACGGCTTCGGCTGTGACCGGGAGGATATGTGGAAGTTCGACCCCACCGAACCAGTGGCCCTTGTGAAGATGATGGTGGAGGAAGGTGTCAACCTGCTGTCTAATTCCGGCGGGAATCCTTACTACATCTCCCCCCAGGTCACTCGGCCCTTCGACAAGTCCAGCTACGGCATCCCTACGCCGGAGGAACACCCGCTGGAAAGCATGGCCCGGCTGTTCTATTTTACCCGCACCGTCCAGCAGGCGGCGGGCAATGTGCCTGTTGTCGGCAACGGTTATACCTGGCTGCGGCAGTTCCTGCCCTACGCCGGGGCCGCCAATCTCAAAAGTGGGAGCTGCGCCTTTGTCGGCCTGGGCCGTTCCAGCTTTGCCTATCCGGATGCGCCCCATGACTTGATGACCAAAGGCCACATGGAACCGGGCAAATGCTGCGTCACCTGCTCCTTGTGTACCCAGATCATGCGGGATCATGGCCGCACCGGCTGCGTCGTGCGGGACGGTCAGCTTTACGCGCCGCTGTATAAGGAGACGCACCAGGAAGCCGTGCGGCGCGAGGGCCGCGCGGAATAAACATTGACTTTTAGGAGGAATGCTGCATGAAACAGACCGCAATTGTCACCGGCGGCAGCCGGGGTATCGGCTTTGCCATCGCAAAGCAGCTGGGCCAGGACGGCTTTAACATTGTTATCCTGGATATGAACGACCAGTCCGCCTATCAGGATAATCTGGATCAGCTCACTGCCCAGGGCACAGAATATCTCTATGTCAAGGGAAATATCTGCGACGCCGCCGACCGCCAGCGTCTGATCGACGAAACGGTGGAGCGCTTTGGCGGCATCCATGTGCTGGTCAATAACGCCGGGATCGCCCCGAGGGTCCGGGCTGACCTGCTGGAGATGAGCGAGGAGAGCTTTGACCGGGTGCTGGGCGTCAACACCAAAGGGAATATGTTTATAACCCAGGCGGTGGCCAAGCAGATGCTGAAGCAGGAACCCGTGGGAAAAAAGCGGGGGACGATTGTAAACATCTCATCCTGTTCGGCGGAGGTTTCCTCCATCAGCCGGGGGGAGTACTGCGTGTCCAAAGCCGGCGTGTCCATGCTGACCACGCTGTACGCCGACCGTTTGGCCCCGGAGGGTATCCTGGTTCATGAGGTGCGCCCCGGCGTTATCGCCACCGATATGACCAGCACAGTACAGGAAAAATACGATAAAATGTTTGCGGACGGTGTGTTCCCCATTGCCCGCTGGGGCACCCCCGAGGATATTGCCGGGGCCGTTTCCGCGTTTTGCAGTGATAAATTTACCTATACCACCGGCAACTATGTGGACGTGGACGGCGGCTTCCACATCAAGAGGCTGTAACCATGGGCGAGTGCGTGAATGGCATTCCCGTCATCACCTGTAATACCGCCGTAGTAGGGACCGGCGCGGCGGGATTCAACGCTGCGGACCGGCTGTACCAATACGGGCAGACAGACGTGGTGATGGTGACCGAAGGCGTCAACATGGGCACCAGCCGGAACACGGGCAGCGACAAGCAGACCTACTATAAGCTGACCCTCTCTGGCGATGGGCCGGACAGCGTGCGGGAAATGGCCCAGACCCTGTTTGACGGCCAGTGCGTGGATGGTGACCTGGCCCTGTGCGAGGCCGCCCTGTCCACCCAGAGCTTTCTGCGCCTGGTGGAGCTGGGCGTCCCCTTCCCCCGGAACCGCTACGGGGAATTTGTGGGCTACAAAACAGACCATGATCCCCGGTGCCGTGCCACCAGCGTGGGCCCTTATACCAGCAAGCTGATGACCGAGGCATTGGAAAGGTCAGTCCGGGCCAAGGGAATTCCCATCCTGGACGGCCTGCTGGTCATCGACATTCTCTCCGATGGGGAGAGGGCTTATGGCCTGCTCTGTCTGGATCTGCGTCATGTGGATGACACTGAGAAGCGTTTTGCGGCGATCTGCTGCCGGAACGTCATATGGGCCACCGGCGGCCCGGCAGGTATGTATGCCGACAGCGCCTATCCCCTGGGGCATACCGGCTCCACCGGCGCGGCATTTGCCGCAGGTGCCAGGGGGAAAAACCTCACCGAATGGCAGTTTGGGCTGGCCTCTATCCGTCCCCGGTGGAATGTGTCCGGCACCTATATGCAGGTGCTCCCCCGGTTCGTCTCCACCGATCCTGACGGGGGGGACGAGCGGGAGTTCCTGTACGACTTCTTTTCCGATGAGGGCGAACTGCTGAGCAAAGTGTTTTTGAAGGGCTACCAGTGGCCCTTTGATGTGCGGAAGGTGGCGGACGGCAGTTCCGTCATCGACATCCTGGTGTATTTGGAGCAAAAAAAGGGCCGCCGGGTTTTCCTGGATTTTCGGACGAATCCCGGCGGCGGGGAGATTCCGTTTCACAAACTGACCAGCGAAGCGCGTGAATATTTGGACAAGGCCGGTGCCTGCTTCGGCACCCCATTGGAGCGGTTGCTGCATATGAATGCCCCCGCCGTGGATTTTTACCGGGAGAGAGGCGTGGATCTGTCCAGTGAAATGCTGGAGATCGCCTTGTGTGCCCAGCACAATAACGGCGGCTTGTCCATCGACTGCTGGTGGCAGACCAATGTGGCAGGGCTTTTCGCGGCGGGCGAAGTGGCGGCCAGCCACGGCGTGTACCGTCCGGGCGGAAGTGCCCTGAACGCGGGACAGGTGGGCTCTACCCGGGCGGCCCAGTACATCGCCGCCCGCTGTACCGGCGCACCAGATGAGGACGCATTCCACAGGCTGCTGGCTTCTGCGCTGGAGCAGGCCCAAGCCATGTGTCAGGCGGTGTATGCGCCGGAAGATCCGTCCACCGTGGGACAACTGCTCAAGGAGGCCACCACGGCTATGAGTCGGCTGGGCGGGGCGATCCGCAGCGAGGCCGGCCTGCGGGAGCTGCTGGGGCGAATTGACACGCTTCGGGCGGAGTTTTCCAATGTGGTGAGAATTCAGCGCCCCAGTGAGTTGGGCAAGGTGTTCCGCCTGCGGGATACCCTGTTGTCACAGCGGGTCTATGCCGGGTCTATGCTGGATTACATCACCTGCGGCGGCAAAAGCCGGGGGAGTGCGCTGTATACCGATCCGGCCGGGAAACATCCTTTGCCCGAATTGCCGGAGGAATTTCCCTTCACCTTGGATGATGGCACAGAAGGTGCGGCTCTGCAAGAGGCGGTTTGGGCGGATGCTACCTGCCGGTTTGAGTGGCGCATTGCCCGTCCCATCCCGGAGGAGGATGATTTCTTTGAAAATGTGTGGCGCTCCTACCGGGAAGATCAAAACATCAGATAGCATCTGTCCGTTTCGGCTGCATGGCTCCATCGGGCTCGTACTGGGGGTGTTGGGCAGCGCCCTCGGCACGGCGCTGATGCGGCACGGTAATTATGGGTTGTCCTCGTTTTACGCCGTTTCATTGGCACTGTATCGTGCCAGCATGGTGCTGAGCATGGGGGCGTGGAATACGATTTATCAAACGGCCTTGATCCTGTCTTTGATGCTCTGCCTGCGCCGTGCCCGCTGGGGTTACTTGGTTTCCTTTGCCGTCGCCGTTGGATCCAGCCTGCTGATTGATCAGCTGAGCGCCCTAACTGCCCGACTGCCGGACATTCTGTGCGTTCGGGTGTGCTGCTTTCTCAGCGGACTGCTGATTTTAAGCGTTGGAATCAGTTTGCTGGCTACCTGCAAGCTGCCTGTAATGCCTATGAACCTGTTTGTACGGGAAATGGCTGAGGCATTGCACTGACCTTTTGGCCGTTTCAAACTTTTATTTGATCTCACCTGCTTAACATTTAGTACCGCTGTTGGGCTTATATTCACCGGCACAACGCCCGGCGTTGGTTGGGGCACTCTGATTTCTGTCCTCGCTGTCGGGCCATTGACCAACGTTTTCATTTCCATTCAACGCAGATTCGTCGAGTTTTTCGTGTAACCGGCTCCGAATCGAAATGGTGTTTTAATTGTCCTAATTCGTCTTGTTCATATATACCCCGCCATCTGACGGAGAGGACGGCCTCCGTCAGGTGGTGGGTGGGGCATTCGTGTCCTGACCCACAACTTGACCCACAACAGGAAACGAGCGGGCGGAGGCAATGGAGCGGAAAGCACGATTGTCTCCGCTTTTTCGGAACAAAAACGCCCCCAAAGCGCCGGATGGAGGCGTTTCGAGGGTGGGCAATCAGTTGGTAAGGATGAGGTCTCCAGTTCAAATCTGGATAGCAGCTCCAAGAAACTCC
>CATJRT010000151.1 GCA_949742895.1 uncultured Eubacteriales bacterium
CAGCAGCACTGCGTCGTAGCCGATGGCGCTCCAGATGGCCACCACCGAGCAGGAGATCAGGGCCACGTTGGGGTCGGTGATCCACTTCACATTGGTGCCGAAAATCTGGTTGAGCACGCCGTAATCGGCGTTGAAAATCCAGCGCCACACCATGGTGACGGCGGCGGGGGCGCACACCATAGGCATGAAGAAGATGGTGCGGAAACCGCCCTTGAACTTCACCTTGGCGTTGAGCATCACCGCCACCAGCAGTGACAGGAAGATGCCCACGGGCACCGTCAGCACGCAGAACAGCAGGGTGTTGCCGGTGGCCTTCCAGAAGTCTGCGTTCTGGAACATATTGATGTAGTTGTCCAGACCGATAAATTTGTAGTGGCCGAAGCCCAGGTGCTCACAGAAGCTGGCCCAGATGGTCTGGATGAGGGGCCACACGTTCAGCACCACCAGGCCGATGATGGTGGGCGCCACCATAATCCAACCCCAGCGCTGCTCGCTTTTTGCCGTTTTGGACATTTTTTTGTTCATGATCGTTCCCTCCTCCCGGTCAATCCTGCGTCACGTAGCTGTCCGCGATGGCCTGCATTTTGGCCAGACTCTCGTCAATGTTGGAGCCGTTATACACCCGCACCATCTCGTCAGCCACGGCGGACTTCCACTTGCGGCGGGTGGCATTGTTGATGTACTGCACCACATAGTCGAACTGGTCATAGCACTGCTGCACATCCAGCATATAGTCGAACTCGTAGAATTTGGTGGACCAAGTGTCCTCCAGACCCAGATAGGCAGGGATGGCTGCGCCCGACTCGCCCTGGACGCGCTGGCCCTCCTCACTGCCGAAGAAACGCAGCACATCCTTGACAATTTCCAGGTTCTTTCCCTTGGCGGCGGTGGCGTAGCACAGGCCGTTAGAGATGCTGGCCCGGCCGCTGCCGCTGGCGGGGTTGGGGCAGGCGGGCAGCATAGCGATGTCCCACTTGCCCACCAGATCGGGATAGTTTTTCATGGAGCTGAGCAGATTCCAGCTTCCTTCAAAGAACATGGCACCCTGCTGGGAGAAAAACGCGGTGCCGGGGGTTGTCTCGGCAAAGTACGCCTGGTTGGGGCACCACTCGTTTTTCTGGATATCCACATAATATTTAATGGCGTCTGCGGTGGCGGGCTGAGTATACCCGGCATGGGTGTTGGTCTCCGGGTCCAGAATGTAGCCGCCGTTCTGGTAAACGAAGTTCCAGTAGCCAAGCTGCTCGTCGTTGTAGGCCATATAACCGTACTTGCCGGTGGCGGCGTAAATCTTAGCGGAGGCGTCCATCATGTCGTCCCAGGTCCAGGTCTCGTCGGGGTAGGCCACCCCGGCCTGGTCGAACATCTCCTTGTTGTACACCAGCACGATATTGTCCTTATCCTTGGGCACACCGTAAATCCGGCCGTCGGTGCCGCTGGAATTGCCGATGGAGATATCGGAATAGTGGTTGGCATAGTAGCTGGGGTCCTCTTCGTCATACAGGTCTGTCAGGTCGGCCAGTATACCGAAGTCAGCGTAATACAGAATCTGGTCGGTATGCATCCAGAAGATGTCCGGCATGGTGTTGCTCTCGCCGGCGGCCTCCAGCTTGGTCCAGTACTCGTTCCAGCTTGTAACCTGGACTTCGATGACTACATCCGGGTGCTGGGCGGTGTAGGCGTCGCACATGGCCTGCATCCCGTCCCGCTGTGCTACGTCCCAAATCTGGAAGGTCAGGTGCGTTTTGCCGTCCGCCGAACCGCACCCTGCCAGGGACAGCAGCAGCGCGGCGGCCAGAATGGCGGCGGCAATGCGTGGTATCCGTTTCATAACTCCACTCCTCTTCTGCTTCTTATTTCGACCCCTCGGGCCTTGCTCCTGTCATCATGATAATACCAGCTCCTCCTGTCTGTAAATGGTCGAGAATTCACGAAATATACCAAAATGTAATTTCAGTCTCTTTACGTGCAATTCAGGCAACATTTAGGCATATACAGAGAAATTTCGTTTGATTTTCACGAAATTTGCGCATTGTTTTTGTGCATAATGATGATTCCCCCGTTGATTCCTCTGATCTTTCATCCCATTTCATACTCCATTTCACTAAATATATCATTATGTGTACCTTGGAAGCGGCGGAGCGGCAATTTCTACGCTTGCGTGGAAGCGAAAGCTGTGGTATACTGCCTGACAAATAACGGAAGGGGGGAAAAGCCATGCTTTTCCGAAGGAAAAATACCGAAATGACACTGGACGCTGGCGAGCCTGTTCCGCAGAAAACCGGACTGGCCCGTTTCGTAGAGATTTTGTCCACCGAGTGCGCCAGCCTGTTCAAGCTCAACCTTTTGTTTGTCGTGAGCTGCATCCCGGTGGTCACCATTCCGCCCGCCATCTTCGCCATGACCCATGTGGTCCGCCGCATCGTGCGGGACGAACCGGCGCAGTGCTTCGTCCAATACCGCGACGCCCTTCGCACCCACTGGAAGCGGGGCTACGGGGCCTTTCTCCTCACTGTTCTGCCCCTGTGCGCGTCCAGCTATGGCGCCTGGCTCTACCTCAGCCGGGCCGCGGCCCAACCGCTGCTGTTCCTGCCCTTCCTGCCGTGCTCCACCATATTTCTGGTGACGCTGCTGTCCTCTCCGTATCTTTACTCCCTGCTCACCACCCGGCGGAGCTTCAAGGAATGTCTGCGGCTGTCGGTCATCCTGGGCGTTGGGAAGCCCCTACGGGGCCTGCTGGCGGCTGCGTTCGTCTACGGCTCGCTGGCCGCCTCCGCGCTGACCTTCCCCCTGAGTGCGGCCTACCTGCTGCTCATCGGCTTTTCCATCCCCTGCCTGCTGGGCTGTTTCTATGTGCGCACAGTGCTGGAGCAGCTTGGGGAGGCCTGATCCCTCCTCCGGATGGAGCACACAAAAAATTTCTTGCCTTTTCCATTTTAATGTGCTATAGTCTGGGCAGGGCAAAAGACAAGTTAATAGCCAGGGGGGGCTGCCGCGCAGCCTGAGATTAAGGTGTAAGACCTTTGACCCTTCGAACCTGTTGGGTAATGCCAGCGTAGGGAGTTTTGACTGAGGAATCAGTGCATCCGTTTGGCATGGCTTGACGGATGTCCTGATTCTTTATTTTTTGGAGGTATCATCATGAAAGCAAGCATCGCGATCCAGATCGAACCCAACCAGCAGGACGACTACGAGGCCGTGCGCATCGTGGATGAGGTCATCGACTACATCCGCTCCACCGGCCTGCATTACTATGTCGGCCCCAGCGAGACGTCCATCGAGGGGGACAACCTGCACCAGCTCATCGAAATCCTGGAGAACTGTATGTACGTGGGCGCCAAAGCGGGCGCGGCCAAGGTGTCCGGCTATGTCAAGCTGGTCTACAAGCCCGAGGGCCAGGTGCTGACCATTGATGAAAAGGTCACGAAGCATCACCAATAAGCTGCCCGCCCTGGGTGCGCTGGCGGTAGTCGCCGCCATCTGGCTGGGGGTGAGCGAGGGCGGACTGGTGCCCGAATTCATGCTGCCCTCCCCCGTCCAGGTGTGGCGGGCCCTGACCGGGGATTTCCCCGTCCTCATGGCCAACGCACGGGTCACGCTGCTGGAAGCGGCGCTGGGCCTGGCCATCGGCATCGCCGTAGCGCTGGTCCTGGCCACCCTCATGCACCGGGTGCGGCTGCTCTACCGGGCGCTGTACCCCCTGCTGGTCATCACCCAGACCATCCCCACCATCGCCATCGCACCCTTGCTGGTGCTGTGGATGGGCTTCGGCATGGCCCCCAAGGTGACGCTGGTGGCGCTGACCACCTTTTTCCCCATCGCCGTGAGCCTGCTGGACGGCTATGCCGCCACGGACAAAGCCGCCGCCGGCCTGCTGCACTCCATGGGGGCAAACCGTTGGCAGCTCTTCCTCCACCTGGAATTTCCCTCCGCCCTGAGCCACTTTTTTTCCGGACTGCGGGTATCGGTGTCCTACGCAGTGGTGGGCGCGGTGATCTCCGAGTGGCTGGGCGGCTTTGAAGGACTGGGCGTTTACATGACCCGGGTCAAGAAAGCCTACGCTTTCGACAAGATGTTTGCCGTCATCATCGTCATCGTGGCCGTCAGCCTGTTGCTGATGCTGTTGGTGACGGTGCTGCGCCGGCTTGCCATGCCCTGGGAGCGGTACGAAAAAATTGAAAGGAATGACTGATTTGCGATATATCAGAAGGCTGGGCGCGGCGGCACTGGCGCTGCTGCTGGCCCTTGCCCTGTGCGCCTGCGGGGAAAAGGCCCTGGACAAAGATGAGTTGACCGCCGTCATCATCTGTCTGGACTGGACCCCCAACACCAACCACACCGGCCTGTTCGTGGCCGCCGCCAAGGGATATTTTGAGGATGAGGGGCTGAACGTCTCCATCGTGCAGCCCCCGGAGGACGGCGCCGCCGCCCTGTGCGCCGCGGGGCAGGCCCAGTTCGCCGTCACCGTGCAGGACAATCTCGCCGCCGCCTTCGCCCGGGAGAACCCTCTGGGCGTCACCGCCGTGGCAACGCTACTCCAGCACAACACCTCTGGCATCATTTCCCGGGCTGGGGAGGGACTGGACGTCCCCGCCGGATTGGTGGGGAAGCGCTACTCCACCTACAATGGCGTCATCGAGCTGGCCATCATAAAGCAGGTGGTGGAGGCGGACGGCGGGGACTTCTCCAACGTGGAGCTGATTCCCTACACCCTGGAGGACGAGGCGGGCGCGCTGCGGGAGGGTCTCACCGACTCCATCTGGGTGTATTACGGCTGGGGCGGCATCCAGGCCCAGCAGGCCGGGCTGGACTTCGACTACTTCTACTTCAAGGATATCGACCCGGTGTTCGACTATTACACCCCCCTCATCATCGCCAACAACGGCTTCCTCAGCGAGCATCCCGACACAGCCAGGGCCTTCCTGTCCGCCGCCGCCAAGGGCTATGAGTACGCCATCGAGCACCCGGAGGAGGCCGCGCAGATCCTCATAGATGGGGATACCACCGGCTCCCTGGCGGGCAGCAGCGAGCTGGTCACCGAGAGTCAGAAGTGGATGGCCGGCCAGTACAAGGCGGAGGTGGACCGCTGGGGCTACATCGACCCTCAGCGCTGGAATGCCTTCTACAACTGGCTGAACGACAACGGCCTGGTGGATATGCCCATCCCGGAGAATACCGGCTTCTCCAACGACTATCTGCCCCAATGAGCGGGCCGGACGCCGCCCCGGCGCTTGCCGCCCAGCATATCACCAAGTCCTATGACGGACGGACCATCCTGCGAGACGTTTCCATCCGCCTGGAGCAGGGGGATCTGGTGTGCCTTCTGGGGGTGAGCGGCGCAGGCAAAACCACCCTGTTCCACACCCTGTCCGGCCTGGAAACGCCGGACGGGGGCCGGGTGCTGCTCAGCGGTGAGGACGTCACCGGCAGGCCGGGGAAGATCAGCTATATGCTCCAAAAGGACCTGCTGCTCCCCCACAAGAGGATGGCAGACAATGTGGCCCTGCCCTTGGTGCTCCGGGGGGAAAAGCCCCGGGCCGCCCGGGAGAAGGCAGCAGGCTGGTTTGCCCAGTTCGGCCTGGAGGGGACTGAAAATCTGTGGCCCGCACAGCTCTCCGGCGGGATGCGCCAGCGGGCGGCACTGCTGCGCACCTTTTTGGGGTCCCAGGGGGTGGTGCTGCTGGACGAGCCCTTTTCCGCCTTGGATGCGCTGACCAAGCGGGAGATCCACCGCTGGTACATGGGGATGATGGACCGGCTGAAGCTGACCACGCTGTTCATCACCCACGACATCGACGAGGCCGTGCTGCTCTCCGACCGGATCTACATCCTCTCGGGAAGCCCCGGCCACATTGCGGCGGAGCTGACGGTGGAGCCCCCCCGGCCGCGGGACCTGTCCTTCTCCCTCAGCGGACAGTTCCTGTCCTGCAAAAAGCAGATCCTGTCACTTCTGGAATCATAAACAAACCGGGAGACGTGCGCAGCGCGTCTCCTGGTTTGTTTTGCTCATTTGCTCAGTTAAACAGCGACCCGTTTTCCTCAAACAGCGTCCGCACCCGCTCCTTCAGCCTCTGGTGGGCGGGGGCGTCCAGCTCCGGGTCGGTGGAGACCAGCTTCTCTGCCGCCGCCTTGGCCTCTCTCAAAAGCTCCATGTCGGCAGCAAAATCCGCCACCTTGAGCTGAGGCAGGCCGTGCTGGCGTTGTCCGAAGAAGTCGCCGGGACCACGCAGCCGCAGGTCCTCCTCCGCAATCCGGAAGCCGTCGTTGGTGGCGCACAGGGCACGGAGCCGCTCCCTTGCCGTTTCGCTCTGGCTGGCAGTGACCAGCACGCAGTAGCTCTGGTGCCTGCCACGGCCCACCCGGCCCCGAAGCTGGTGGAGCTGGCTCAGGCCAAACCGCTCCGCGTTCTCGATTACCATCAGGGAGGCGTTGGGCACGTCCACCCCCACCTCGATCACCGTGGTGGACACCAGCACGTCCATCTCCCCCTGGGTGAAGGCGACCATAGCCGCCTCCTTTTCTTTTGATTTCAGCTTCCCGTGGACCAACCCCACCCGCAGGTCGGGAAACACCTTTTCCTGCAATTCTTTGGCGTAAGCGGTGACCGCCTTCAAATCCATGCCGGGGCCATCCTCCCAGCCGCCGGCGTTTTCCTCCACACTGGGACACACGATATACGCCTGCCGCCCTTCCCCCACCTGTTTGCGGACAAAGCCGTACATCCGCTGCCGCTTGTCTTCCCCCACCAGGTAGGTGGACACCGGGGTTCTGCCCGGGGGCAGCTCGTTGATGACAGATACGTCCAGATCACCGTAAATGATGAGGGCCAGTGTTCGTGGAATGGGGGTAGCGGACATGACCAAAACATGAGTGGAGACAGCCCCGCCCTTCTCCGCCAGCGCCCCTCGCTGGGCCACGCCAAAGCGATGCTGCTCGTCGGCGATGACCAGACCCAGACTGTGGTACTCCACTCCCTGTGAAAACAGGGCGTGGGTGCCCACCACCAGGTCGATTTCCCCTGACGCCAGCCCCGCCAGCAACTCCTTTTTCTCCCTTCCCTTTACCGAACCGGTGAGCAGCCCCACCCGCACCCCGGCGGGGGCCAGCAGGGCCTCCATGGTCCGGGCGTGCTGCTCCGCCAGCAGTTCGGTGGGGGCCATGAGGGCGCACTGTACGCCGTTCTTCGCCGCCGTCCAGGCTCCGAAGGCCGCCACCGCCGTCTTGCCCGAGCCCACATCCCCCTGTACCAGCCGGTTCATGGCTTTGCCCGAGCGCAGGTCGGCGGCGATGTCCTCCATGGCCCGGCGCTGGGCCCCCGTGGGGGCAAAGGGCAGCAGGGCGGCAAAGTCCTCCAGCTCCCCGGCCAGCACCCGGCCCCGCCCCGCCGAGCGGCGGTCCCTGAGCTGGGCCAGGCCGCAGGTGAGGACAAACAGCTCCTCGAATACCAGCCTCCGCCGGGCGATGGCCAATTCCTCGAAGGAGGCGGGATAGTGGATGTTCTTCCGGGCATACTCCACCTGGCAAAGCTGATGCTCCAGCCGGACCTGCTCCGGCAGCACCTCCGGCAGGCCCTCCAGGCACTGGTCCACCGCGCGGCGGGTCAGCCCCGCCAGCAGATTGTTGGAGATGCCCGCCGTGAGGGGATACACCGGCATAATGAGCCCTGTGTGCTGCCCCGCTCCCTCCCGCTCAAACACCGGGTTGGTCATGGTAAACAGGCTGCCCCGGCGCTCCACCAGACCGTAAAATACGTAGTTCACCCCGGGGCGCAGGGCCTCCCGGATATAGTCCTGATTGAAAAAGGTGATGTGTACCGTTCCCGCCCCGTCCACCGCCCTCACCTTCACCAGCGTCAGTCCCCGGCGCACAAAGCTGATTCGGGGCGTCTCCGTCACCATGGCGGAGACGCAGCAGGGCCGGTCCACCGGAGCGTCCCGCAGGGCGCAGCCCTCCCGCCGGTCCTCGTACCGCTGGGGCAGGTGCTCCAGCAGGTCGCCCATGGTGCGCAGGCCCAGCTTTTCCAGCCTTTTGCCCCGGTTGGGGCCAACTCCCGGCAGGTCGGTTAGGGGTGTCCGGCGTGTCAGCGGCATGGGGGCGTCTCCTTTCATCTGGTCAACTGCGTCAACTATACCACATCCATTGCGCGAAAAACAATCCCTTTGGGATTTTTCCACCTTTCTGGTATAAATTGCAGCGCCCGCGTCCACACTATCCGCGGAGGTGTTTTCATGAACCGAAAACAAAACTGGATCGAAAAAGTCAGTGATTTTATCTCGGGAAAGGGCTTTTACTTCATCGTGCTCATCTGCGTGGCCGCCATCGCCCTGTCCGGCTTCTACCTGGTGCAGGGGATGCAGGGCGCACTGGACGATGTGGAGGACAACCTGCCGGCAGGCGGCTCCGCCGCCATCCTGGACGCACCCTCCGCCGCGCCCAGGCCCTCGCCCTCCGCCGCCGTTCCCAGCAGTGCGCCCCGGCCTTCCCCCACCCCCACGCCCACACCTACACCCACGGCCACTCCGGAGCCTGTGCCCACGGTCGCCCCCACGCCCTCCCCCGAACCCACCCCCGCTGCGCTGGTCTTTACATGGCCTGTGAAAGGCTCTGTCATCGCCTCCTTCTCCATTGAGGCGCTGTCCTATGACGAGACCATGGGCGACTGGCGCATCCACGACGGGCTGGACATTTCCGCCGCCCTGGGAACCCAGGTGCTGGCTACCGCCAGCGGCTCTGTCTCCGCCGTGTACCAGGATGACCTGATGGGCACGGTGGTGGTGGTAGACCACGGAAACGGACTGACCAGCCTGTACGCCAATCTGTCCGAGGTTCCCACCGTGGCAGTGGGTGACAGCGTGTCCACCGGGTCCATTCTTGGAACGGTGGGGGATACCGCCGCCGCCGAACGGGGCCGGGACGCCCATCTCCACTTCGCCATGTACCAGAATGACCTGCCCATCGACCCAACGGATCATCTTCCCTGAGCACAAACGGCCCCCCAGTAAAATCCGGGGGGCCGTTTTTAGTCGCCTTTGTACTTTTTTCGGGTGGCAATGCCCCCCCGGATATGCCGTTCCGCCTTGTTTTCGTCCAGCACAGCCTTTACCTGCTGGTACAGGGCGCGGTTGATGACGGGCAGACGCTCGCTGAGGTCCTTATGTACAGTGGATTTGCTGATTCCGAACTTCTGGGCGGCGGCGCGGACAGTGGCCTTATTTTCAATGATGTAAAGCGCCAGCTCCTGGGCGCGTTCTTCCATATTCCCTTTCACAATACAACACTCCCCACTGTGGTCTCACTGGGTGATATATATGTATCCGGTTGCGGGAATATGAGGGCATAACCTTTTCTATGGGTATGCGCTGCGGACAGGCTACCTGTGCAGCGCGGTGTATCCCCGTTTTCTCTCCAGCGGCAGACCCATTCCAGCCCCCGTTCCAGCGGAGAAGTCCTTGACGGGACCGCCCAGGCCGTGGTAAACTATAGGCGCTGTATGACTGACGGAAGTGGAGGACCACGTGGAGTACAGCGGCGCGTCCCGCGCCTGATTGCCGACCGTCTGGGCGCACCCATATCCCGGTGCGCCCTTCTTTGTTTGGACGCATCGATTTTAAGGAGGAAACTGACGATGAAATCTGACATTGAGATCGCCCAGGCCGCCCAGATGCTGCCCATCAGCGAGGTAGCGGCCAGCGCCGGCATCGACGAGGCCCTGCTGGAGCCCTACGGCAGGGTGAAGGCCAAGATCGACATCACCCCCCTGCGGAAAAAGCCCCGGAAGGGCAAGCTGATCCTGGTCACCGCCATCAACCCCACCCCCGCCGGGGAGGGCAAGACCACCACCAGCGTGGGCCTGGCGGACGCATTGCGTAAGCTGGATAAAAACGTGCTGCTCTGCCTGCGGGAGCCCTCCTTGGGCCCCGTGTTCGGCGTAAAGGGGGGCGCAGCGGGGGGCGGCTACGCCCAGGTGGTGCCCATGGAGGACATCAACCTCCACTTCACCGGGGACTTCCACGCCATCGGGGCGGCCAACAACCTCTGCGCCGCCATGCTGGACAACCACATCCAGCAGGGCAACGAGCTGGGCATCGACGTAAAGAAGATCACCTGGCGGCGGTGCGTGGACATGAACGACCGGCAACTCCGGGAGATCGTAGACGGCCTGGGGGGCCGGATGCAA
>CATJRT010000152.1 GCA_949742895.1 uncultured Eubacteriales bacterium
ACGGCCCCCGTCAGTCCCCCCTCCATGGTGGGGGCATTGGCACATTTCGCCAGCAGCAGCACACGGCAGCCCTGCTCCTGATAAGGGGCCACCATGTGCTGAAGGTCGGTGTACCGTTTGCCCATGATGAACTCCGGTGCGCCCACCACGAAGGCGCCGTAGGCCTTGAACACCACCGCCGACCACTTGTGGGCGGAGGTGAAGGGCACGGTGCGCTCCACCTGCCACACGGAAGACTTGGAAAACCGCGCCACCATGGCCCGCGCCGTGTCGTTGTCCGCGTCGATGGCCCGGTAATAGGCATTGAAGATATCCTCCACCTTCCCTGTGGGATAGCGGTCCTCGTCCAGGGGGACCACCTCCTGCACAGACATCTCCGGCTGAGTGATAGTGCCCGTCTTGTCCACACACAAAACGTCCACATGGGCCAGGGTTTCCACAGCGGACATCTCATGGACCAGCGTGTTTCGCTGGGCAAGCCGCATAACGGACACCGCCAGCGCCACGCTGGTGAGCAGGTACAAACCCTCGGGGATCATGCCAATCAGCAGAGCCACCACAGCAGGCACCGCCTCGTTAAACGGGTTTTGCTGGACAATCATCTCGTTATAAAAGAGGGCCGCACCGATGGGGATGAGTGCAAAGCCAATGAAGCGGATCAGCTTGTCCAAAGACTTCATCATCTCCGACCGGCCCACTCCCTGGTCCGCCTTGGCCTCCAGGGACAGCCGGGAGGCATAGCTGTATACCCCCACCCGGTCCAGTCGGGCGCGACACTTTCCGGACACCACAAAGCTGCCCGACAGCAGCTCGTCCCCCGGATCTTTGGTGATAGGATCAGCCTCGCCGGTGATGAGGGCCTCGTTTACCGTCACCTGACCGGACAGCACTGGACCATCGGCGGGGATCTGATCCCCTGCCCCCAGCTCCACAATGTCCTCCCGCACCAACTTGTGCAGGGGAACCGTGCCAAGCTGTCCATCCCGCACCACCTTCACTCGGGTCTCACTGAGCAGGTTCAGCTTGGCCAAGGTAGCCCGGGAGCGAAGCTGCTGTATGATGCCGATGAGGGAGTTGATGATAGCGATGCCCAGGAACATCATGTCCCGGAAGTTGCCTGAAATCACCAGCAGCACGGACAGCACTACAAACACCAGGTTGAAAAAGGTCAGTGTGTTCTCCCGGATGATCTGCCCGGTGGTTTTGGTGCTGGCATTGGGCACCTCGTTGCCGTAGCCGTTCTCCAGCAGCTCGGATGCCTGGGCATAGGTCAGGCCCTGGGTGGGGTCGGGAAAGATGCGCTCGATCTGCTTCCTGGGGCGATGGTCCTCCTGCCCCCGCCGCCCCTGGCGGGAGGAGCGGCCGGACCGGGTGCTTTTTTCCTCTTTTGCCGTCCGGGTCCCACCGTCGGACCGGTCCCGGCGGCTCTGTTCCTCCTGCTCCGGAGGGAGCTGATATCCCTGCTGAGCCATATGCACCGGCTCCTTTACTCATCAAAATATTTCATGTGCTTCCATCGCGCACAGCGCGTCAATTGCTGATATTTTACCATAAACGGAGGCCGGCGTAAAGCGCCGGCCCTTTAACGTTTTATTAAATTCGACAAATCAGAAGCGCTGAGCCGTCGTGAGCAGTGGCTGTCCGCTTGGCCGCTTTTCCTCCGACTCAGGGCACAGACATCCGGGGGCTTCCACCCGCCTGCTCAGCGCTCAGATATTCCATCGTACCTCAATGGTAAACACCCCATCCTTCCAGCGGGCCTGGGCCGTGTGGCCCATGCGCTCCGCCAGCGCCTTAACGATGGCCAGCCCCAGCCCCGTGGACTGTCCCGTGCGCATCTTGTCGGCGGTATAGAACCGCTCGAACACGTGGGCAGCGTCCTCGGCAGTCATGTCCGGCGCGGGATTCGAAAAGGAGGACACCACCTGCGCCCCCTCCCGGTACAGCTTGACGGATAACGTGCCCGTGCCATGGCGCAAGGCGTTGGTGAGCAGGTTGGAGACGATCCGGGCGGCCGCCCCGCTGTCCGCCCACACCTGGGGCAGTCCCTCTGCCAGCGCCACCTCCATCTCCAGTCCCGCCTGCTCGATCTGCTCGTAGGCCCCGGTGAGCTGGTCGGACAGCAGCCTCACCAGGTCCACCCGCTCCCGCTCCAGAGGCAGCTCGCCCCCCTCGATGCGGGACAGGTCGTAGAAGGCGGCGATGAAGGTCTGCAAAGTCCGGGCGCGGCCTTCGATTACCCGCAGATACTCCGCCCGCTGCTTCGAAGACAGGCCGTCCCCCTCCAACAGCTGCAAATAGCCCAGGATGGAGGTCAGCGGCGTGCGCAGGTCGTGGGACACATTGGCGATCTGCTGGCGCATGGCCCGCTCCCTCTCCCGGTAGGCCATCCCTTCCGCCTGCCGCAGCTCCAACAGCTCGTTGAGGCACACCAGCAGCGCCTCCACCCCAGCGCTGGGACAGGCCAGCGAGAGCCGCACTGTGGTCTCGTTGCGCATCTGTGCGCGCATCTGCTCCACGTTCCGGCGCAGCCCCCGCTCCAGCGCCGCCTGCCGTCCCATCAGTACAGCGCACACCAGCGCCAGCAGTACACTAACGACGATCCACATGATGGTCATCCCCTTCACGCCGTTCAGCCGGACCTCCCGGTCCGGCTGAACGACGCCTTATTTTTTCGGCCTTTGAAAAATACAGCTCAGGCCGCAGATAAATACCGCCGCTATGGCGATCCACAACGCCAACTGCATCCTGTCGCCTCCACGCTCCTCATTTTATCTCTTTCCGCTTGAAGCCCCATATCCCGACGGCGGTGGACACAGCCACCCAGAACAGCCCCACGATCCACGCCTTGCCCAGAAAGGCCCAATCGCCCACTACGCTTTTGGCCGCGCTCATCACAGGCCCCGGCATATATTCGTGTATCTTCAGCAACAGACTCCCCAAATTTCCCCGGACGAGCAGGCCTGCCAGCTCCACAAATGTGTCCAGCACCATGTAGATCCCTACATACAGGAAGGAACTGCCGATCTCGTTATGGACCAGGAACAGGCACATACAGGCCACTGCCTGTCCTCCCAGCCACAGGGGCAGGCACGCCCCAAGGAAATAGCCCACGATGAGCAGGGCGTCCGCAGTGCTGTAAAACCCGACCGCCCCCTCATGGGGCAGGATCACGGCGCACAGGCCCAAAAAATAGCCAAGCATAACCACCATAAACGCCACAGACATCAGCGCCATCGCAATCAGCTTTCCCAAATAAACGCGGGCGCGGCTCAGACCGAAGGACACCTCGTTTTTCAGTGTGGAGTTCTTGTACTGTGTGGCGAACACCATATCCCCGGTCAGCAGGCACATACAGCTCCCGATGGCGCCGAATTCCAAAACTATGATGATGGCCCCGCCGAAGGGGGTGGGATACGAGTGGGAATTGTGGAAAGCGTAGCCCGCCACCATCAGGCTCTCCAGCAGCAGGAATATCCCCAGGGTGATGTAGACGTATTTCCGCCGCAGCACCTTATACAGCTCGGCGCGGATGTAGTTAAGCATGATCCCCACCCCCAATCAGGTTCAGGAAGTAGGCTTCCAGGTCCGCGCCCTTCTGCTCCATGGCCAGCAGGGCCACCCCATTTTGCGCCAGGGCGTAGGACGCCCTCTTGGGATCGTCCAGACAGTCATAAAGCTGCACCACGTTGCCGGGGAGCACCTCGAACTGGTCGGTGCCCAGTTGGGTCTGGAGAACAGCGGCGGCGCGGGACGCGTCGTCCACCTCTAACCGCAGGCAGGTGCGGCACTTGTCGTGGAGGGCCTGAGCGGAGATCTCCTCCACCAACCTGCCCTTCTCCATAAAGCCGTACCGGGTGGCGATAGCGGACAGCTCGGACAGGATATGGCTGGAGATCAGGATGGTGGTACGCCCCTCCTGGTTCAGGGTACGCAGCATCTGCCGGAACTCTGCCACTCCCTCCGGGTCCAGGCCGTTGATCGGCTCGTCCAGGATGAGGAAGTCCGGGTGGTTCATCAGGGCCAGGGCCAGCCCAAGCCGCTGCTTCATGCCCAAGGAAAAGGTCTTAAACTTTTTCTTCCCCGTATCCGCCAGGTCCACCAGCTCCAGCACCTCGTCCACTGCGCCCCTGCCGGGGATGCCCCGCTGAAGGCGGTAGTATTCCAGATTCTCGCGGGCGGTGAGGAAGGGGGAGAAGGAGGGTATCTCGATCTTAGCCCCGGTACGTGGGCGCTGGAGCCGCATATCCTTCCCCGACGCGCCGAACAGCTCCATCTCGCCTCCGGTGGGCTGGGACTGGCCGGTGACCATCCGCATGAGGGTGGTCTTGCCCGCCCCATTGCGGCCCACCAGCCCGTAGATATCGCCCCGGCGCACCATCATGTCCACGCCGTCCAGCGCCATGAAGCTGCCATAGGCCCGCCGCAGGCCGGAGGGGACCAGCACTGCCGTATTGTCATTCATCGCGTTCCCGCCTTTCTTTTCGTTGTAAGCCCATAATACCAGCGAAAGGCCAAAACTCTGAAAAGGAAGTCTAAAGAAATCCTAAATATTGGTGGTGTCACGCTTCTGCCAGCTTAAAGCCGATACCCCACACTGTTTTGATGTAGGTCCGGTCCGGGTCGGCCTTGGCCAGCTTGGCCCGGAGATTGCTGACGTGGACGTTCACCGTGTTGTCGTCCCCGATAAAGTCCTCTCCCCAAACGGATTCGTAGATCTGCGCCCGGGAAAAAGCCCGGCGTGGGCTTCCCATCAGAAGCGCCAAAATGTCGAACTCCCGGCTGGTGAGAGCCGCCTCATGCCCGTTCACCGTCACAGTATGGCTGTCCTGGTCCAGGGTCAACGGTCCAGCGGACAGCACCTGGGATTTTACTGCGGAAAACTGGCGGCTGCGGCGAAGCTGAGCCTCCACACGGGCCAGTACCTCCGTATTGTCAAAGGGCTTGGGGATGAAGTCGTCCGCCCCCAGGCGGAGCACGTTCACCCGGTCCGACACTCCCACCTTGGCGGACACTACAATGATGGGCATGGTCTTCCCCTGTCGCAGGCGGGCGATCAGCTCCTCCCCTGTGACGCCAGGAAGCATCAGGTCCAGCAGCATCAGATCGTATTCGTATTTATCCGCCCACAGCAGAGCCTCGCTGCCGGAAAAGGCGGAGCGGCAGGTGTAGCCCGCCCCCTCTAAAATGGTACACAGCAGACGGTTGATGTCCGCGTCGTCCTCTACAATCAGGATATTGGCAGTCTCCACGGGTATCCCTCCTATAATATCCATTGTAGCACAACACCCCCGGTACCGCCAAGATACCGGGGGCGTACTTTAGAAATTTTTAAGGTTTCAAATGAAATGGTGTCACGCTCCGACAGTGGGAGCCTGGTTGGTAAATTTCTGCGCTGCCTGGGCAACCTGCTGGGGCTGGGCCTGCTCCACAGTGTACCAGCCCTTCTGCTTGGCAGTCTCGAACAGCTCGGTCTGAGTCTTATGGCCTTGGCTGAGCATATTGACGAAGGCATCCCGCAGCTTCACGTTGGTGCACTCGGACGCAAACAGGTTGTAGTTGGTGCTCATCTTCTTCTCGGTGAGCAGCAGGTCAGTGATGATCTCAGATTCTTTCATGCCGGTCCCTCCTTATTTCAAAAAGGTGAGCAGGGTGTCGTAGTTCTGCTTGTGCTGGGTGGCGTACTGGGTGTAGCTGTTTTTCAGCTCCGTTTCAGTGGTGGCCTGGGCTGCGTCCTGGTATTTGCAGCAAAGCATCCGCTCAAAGCCAAGCTGGTCCTCCAGCGCAGACAGCTCTTTGGTGCTCAGGTTTACCATATGGGATACCTCCTTGTCAAAAGTATCCATAGTATGGCCCCTTTTCCAGTACTTATGCACAGAGCCAAAAATAAGCCGGCCCACCGGAAAGCCTTACGCCCCTTGTTTCCACAGTTTTAACCTCCCCATAGTCCATATCAAAACCCGGATACTCTTTTTTAAGTATCCGGGTTCTTCGGCAGGCTGAGGGCAGCCGGCTTTCACCGGCTGCCCCGTCAGACTATGTTGCGATTGTTTTTTACGCCAGGAATTGTTTGAAATAACGGTCCAGGATGGCAGCTGCCTCCGCGCGGGTAATGATTGCCCGCGGATCCAGTGTGCCGTCGGTGCGTCCTTCAACCAGCTCCTTCGCCACAGCCCAGGCCATGGCCTCCTCCGCCCAGGCGGAGACTCGGTCACAGTCGGTGAACTCCTCCAGTACGCTGGCGTCCGCGCTCACGTCCAGCTTCTCAATCTCTCCAGCGTAGCGGTACAGCAGAACAGCCAGCTGCTGGCGGTTCAAGGCGTCCTCACCGCCGAACTCGGTCTCACTGTAGCCCTTGATGACGCCGTTAGCCGAGCCCCAGGCCACCGCGTCGGCATAGTTGACGCCGTCCGCCAGGTCCAGGAAGGAAGCGGAATCCTCAATCTCCGGCTTCTGAGCCAGAGCATACAGCGCCTGAGCCATCATACCACGGGTCATGGCGTCCCTGGGAGCGAAGAACAGAGCGTCCACACCCTCCATCAGGCCTTTGGCAACCACGTTGGCAATAGACTGGGCGTACCACTCCTCGTGGTCCACGTCAAGGAAGGGCAGCTCGCCCAGCGGGGTATCGCCGTCATCGATCCCCTCGTCCGGCTCAGTGGGAATTATAATCTCAGGCACCACAGGAAGTACCGGGGGCGCGGACGGCTCAATGGGTTCGGGAGACTCGCTCGGGTCGGGAGATTCGGACGGCTCCGGAGTTTCGCTCGGGTCAGGCGTCTCGGACGGCTCCGGAGTTTCGCTCGGGTCAGGCGTCTCGGACGGCCCCAGGATCTCGCTGTAAAGGGCGTCCATCTCCTCCAGCGTGAAACTGGCCCAGCGGATCCAGCAGCGGTCCACTCTCACGTCATAGCCCTGGGTCTGAGAAAATTCCTTGTCCCAGTGGCCATAGGAGTCCAGCACAAAGGTGCCATCCGAATAAACCGCCATACCGGAATAACCGGTATCGCCGGAATAGGTGTTGTTGGCCCAGTCCTCGTCCAGCAGGATGCGGTACTGGCCTTCGTTGCGTTCCATAAGGTCCTCATACGTACCGACCCAGGCAACCCAGTCGCCGGCCAACCAGTCTCTGCTCCCTTCAAACACACCGTTGTTGTTGGTGTCCCAGATAATCTCCCGGAAGGCGATCACCAGACGGCCGCTGATGGGGTCGTAGCGGGCCTTATGCCGTTCGCCGGCCAAAGCGCCCTGCATCTCTACGGGCTTGCTCCAGGTCTCGCCCTCGTCGTCGGACCAGAACATGGTGGAGGCATGGACATTGTTGTGATTGTCCGAGCGCGCCAGCGCCACGATGCGGTTGGGATGGTCGGAATCGTCAGGCGCACGGAACATCCCCACCTCGCAGATGTGGTACTTCTCCTCCAGCGCCCGGTACTGGCTGAGATAAAGCTCAGGCTCCGACCACTGCATATTCCCATTTTCGTCAAAGGTCAGATAAGTCTTGTAGTTGTGGAAGCTGTAGTCGTGGAAAACGCCCATCCACTTGTCGATCGGGTTGCCTTCCTCATCCCTGAGCTGGACCAGGCTGGCCATAGCTACGATGGTATAGCCCACGTCTTCGTGGTATGTTGTAGAATTGCTCCAGTTGAGGCCATCGGTGCTGAGGGAGGCGTCCCAACCGCCCTTCCCTGTGCCCGCATTATAGTCCCAGTTGGGCCGGGCGCTGATCATCACATACTTTTGACTCCCGTCGGTCATGTCCAGCCGGTACATGGTGGGGGTCTCCAGGGACCTGGCCCAGCTCTCTGGGGTCTCGATCTCCGTCCAGGTCCTGCCTCTGTCCGTACTCTTTTTCATCACCAGCGGACCGTGGCCATGGCCTACAGGGAACACGGTGACCAAAGTCCCGTCCGGCAGCATGATCATATCCGGCTGGCCCAAATACTGTCTGGGACCACCTTTGACATCGGGACCTTCCACATCGCCCTGATTTTCCTCGGGCAGGCGAACCAGAGGGATGGTGGGACGCATATTCAGCTTTTTGGTGTCCCCGTCCTCAAGCTCGCCGGCGTCAGGGTCATCCACGGCGGCGGCGATGGTGAACATCCCGCTCTCCCCGGCCTTCACCACGGCAAACCTGGCCGGGGTATCGCTGAATGGAATATGTCCATAAGTACCCACAGCGCTCGTACTCAGATACTTGTCATTGGACAGGCTCTGAATCGTGTACCAACCGTCACTGTCCCTGGTCAGACGGAACATATGGTTGGCCCTATGGTTCTGACAGCCGCTTGGGAGGGTGTACGTATCCCCCGGCGCAGATGAACCGCCGCCACAGCAATCGGTGTTGCCGGACTGCGCATACATCAGCGTAAACGCGTCATTTCGATTGGTGGGATCGGGGTCGCCAATCAGGTAGATGCCGCCATCCTCGATGGAAGAGGCCGCTTCGCCGCTGGCGGCGTTCTCGTCCGCCATCTGATAGAGCTTGAGCGCATGGGACGATGTGCCAAGCCCCCACTTGCTGTTGGCATTGATATAAGCCCACACCTTGCCCGCGGGCAGGGCGGGAGCGGAGGACTCAGAGGCCTGACTGCTGTAAACCACTACCTTGGCGCAGTCAATCAGGGTACCGGTCGCCGCCGAGTCCTTCTCGCCCGTAGCCACAGCTTTGAGAACATGATTGCCATCACCAAGGCCGTCAAAGCTGGCGATCAGCGCTTCATTGACATTACTGGAATGGTACAGACTGTATACCCCTTTGCTCGTACCGTCGATGAAATACTCCACCTTGCCCATGGGCCTATTTTTTCCTGCGTAAACATCAATTTTGTGTCCGGTGAAATGCACCTCATAGTAGGTGTCCCCAGGCGCCGAGGAATCAAGGGGTTTCGACCATATATGGGTTTCATTTCCACCCTCCCACTTCCCTGGAGCAAAGGTAAAATAGTTGGCTTGGCTGCTGTCCTGCTGGGTATGGGGCACCGTTGTGATCAACTCGCTGTCTGGCTCTGCTGCCAGCACGGTTAGGGGCAGGCCGCCCACCGCTACCATTACAGATACGAGGAGCGCCAATAATCGGGTCCAAATACGTTTTTTCATATGCGTCATCCTTTCCTGTTTTCGATCTGCTGTACGGCGCGGGCGGTTTGTGGAACGGAATAGAGTTAGCATAGCCCATCGGCCAATCCACAAAACAACTTGGCGGCGAACCTGCATGATCTTTATTTTATTGTAACATTCCTGAAGCAAAATTTCATCCCGCAATATTGCATGAAAAAAATCAACCAGTTTTAGACATTTTGACTGAAACAGCAAGAGACAGATATGTGAAGTTTCTCTATATTACCACACCGGACCGCGCTGCAGCGGCTTCACTAAGAGCCTGCTTAACATCTCGAAGTATGGCGGCAAAAGGCCTGCCAGCCGGCGTACTGAGAAGATGATAAACAGACTCTTAGAGCCTGTTTAAAATCTTTTGACAAAAATGGCGGAGTGGGAGATAATAGGAAAAAACAAGCGGGAGCTGGGGAAAATGCATCAATACCCAAGT
>CATJRT010000153.1 GCA_949742895.1 uncultured Eubacteriales bacterium
GGCAGCGGCGGATTCATACACGTCGTCGAAGCCGATGGCCAGCAGGCCGTTAAGGATAATATTGATGTCGTCCAAGTGGTGGAACTGCCCGTAGAGTGCGGGGTCCGGGACGGCCACATTATATTGGAAACGCTGGAGCATATAAAAATCGCTGCGCTGCGACCGCACTGCCTTGTGGGGGCATACCTGGATGCAGGTGCCGCAGTCGATGCAGCGGTTGGGCAGGATGGTGGCCATGCCGCTGCGCACGCGGATGGCCTCGGTGGGGCAGCTCTTGATGCAGGTGGTGCAGCCCCGGCATTTTTTCGGGTTTAAGGCGACGGAATGGCGCACGCCAGACACCTCCTATTGTTTTGAAACGCGTATGCAGAAGCCGGCCTTGCCGGCGGCGGCAAGGCCCTGTCCCCGCCAAAGCGGGAGGTCATCCAAAAGCTCAGGGGATATTCACCACCATGGTGACGGTGGTGCCCACGCCCACGGTGGATTCCACCGTCATCTCGTCGCTGTATTTCTTCATGTTGGGCAGGCCCATCCCCGCCCCGAAGCCCAAGTCCCGCACAGAGTCGGCGGCGGTGGTGAAGCCCGCCTGCATGGCCTTCTCGATGTCAGGGATGCCCGGCCCGCTGTCCCGCAGGGTGATGGTCACATCGTCCAGGCCCACGTCCACCTCGGCCGTGCCGCCGTTGGCGTGGATGACCATGTTGATCTCCCCCTCGTACATACACACCGACACCCGCCGGATGACGTTGGGGTCCAGGCCCAGCCTACGCAGGGCCTGCTTCACGCCGGAGGACGCCTCGCCCGCATGGGTGAGGTCGCCGCCCTCGACCTGGTAAGTAAGATGGATCCGGTCGTCCATGGCGCTCAATCGTGGAGCCCGTGGGTGTACAGCAGCCCGCAGGCGGGGTACATCCGCTCCTTGGTGGCCATGACCACCAGCTGCCGGTCCCGGGCCAGCTCCAGGATGGACGCGTCGGGCCGCTTTCCCCGGACGAAGACGATGCACTTCATGTCCATCATCTCCGCCGTGCGCACCACCTGGGGGTTGACCAGCCCCGTAAGCAGCAGGGCCTGGTTTTTCACGTAGGCCAGCACGTCGCTCATAAAATCGCTGCCGCAGGCGGACCAGACCTCGGCGTCCAGCATATCCTCGCCGCACAGCACCTCAGCCTGTAGGATGTCGCGTACCTCTTTTAAATACATGTGGGATACCTCCTGATGGGCGGCTGCCCGGAATACTTGGGACCGGTGGAATTTCTTTTATCTATTTAAGCATACCATGGAAACTGAAAAAAGCCAATAGAAAATGCAAAATTTCTTTCAGCAGATTTGTGCCATCTGCCCAACCGCCTCCTACGCTTTGCGGAAGCAAACTGGTAAAGAAAACTCTTGCAATTCCGTTCCATCCAGTATATAATGGACACAATCCAAAATCAGCGAGGTATCTCTCATGGCCTGTCTCACCGCTCACAGCTTCACCTTTGACCACTGCTGGACTCGATTTACCGCGTCCGGCTATTTTGTCATGGGGAAACGCGGCGCGTGAGTGAGGGGGCCTTGGACGGTCCCGCTGTCATCCTGGAGTGTTTTGGGAGCTCATGGCCCGCATACCGGCGGTCCATGGGCTCCCTTTTATTCTATTGTCAAAGGGAGTTTTGATTTATGGTCATCGTCATGAAACCCGGCGTAAGCCAGCAGAAAATTCAGGCCCTTGTGGCCCAGCTCGAGCAGGACCACGGCGTCACTGTAGGCGTCACCAATGGCGTAGGCTGTTCCATCCTCGGGCTGGTGGGAGACACCGCCCACATCGACATGGACAAGCTGTCCATGAACGACGACGTGGAGCGGGTCATGCGCGTCCAGGAACCGTATAAGAAGGCCAACCGCAAGTTCCACCCGGAGGACACGGTGGTGGACGTGTCCGGCGTACCCATTGGCGGAAACCGGTTCACTGTCATCGCCGGACCGTGCTCGGTGGAGAGCGGGGAGCAGATCATCGAGGTGGCCCAGGACGTGAAGCAGTCCGGCGCGGCCCTGCTCCGGGGCGGCGCGTTCAAGCCCCGCACCTCCCCCTACTCCTTCCAGGGCATGGGGACGGACGGCCTGGACCTGCTGCTGGAGGCCAAAGCCGCCACGGGCCTGCCCATCGTCACCGAGCTGATGGCCCCCCGGTACTGCGAGCTGTTCGAGGAGAAGGCGGACCTGGTGCAGATCGGCGCCCGGAATATGCAGAACTTCGACCTGCTCAAGGAAGTGGGCAAGATGTCCAAGCCCATCCTGCTCAAGCGGGGCCTCGCCAACAGCTATGAGGAATGGATCATGTCGGCGGAATACATCATGGCCGCAGGCAATGAAAACGTCATTCTGTGCGAGCGCGGCGTGCGCACCTTTGAGACGTACACCCGCAATACTCTGGACCTGTCCGCCATTCCAGCCATCCGGCAGATGAGCCACCTTCCCATCGTGGTGGACCCCTCCCACGCGGCAGGGATGTACTGGATGGTAGAGCCGCTGGCCATGGCGGCGGTGGCAGTAGGGGCGGACGGCCTGATGGTGGAGGTCCACAACGATCCTCCCCGGGCGAAGTGCGATGGGGCGCAGTCCCTCACACCGGAGAAGTTCGCCCACCTGATGGCTAAAATCCATCCGCTGATCGAATTGATGGGCAAAAAGCTGGTTTGAGAGAAAGGAGCAAGGGTCATGGCAAAATTGGAACGCACCTTTACCGGAGACTTTAGTTCCGTGCTGTCCCGGCTGGAGCAGAGCGTACTCACAGGCAGTATGTCCGCCACTCTGGAGGACAGCTCCGACTATGCCGTCGGCCCCGTCCGGGTAGCCGTGCGGATGTATGAGCGTTACAGCGCCTTCGGCGGAAACCGGGTGGCCATGTCCCTTACCCTGACGGGAGAGGGAGACCGCCTCCATCTCACCGCCATCACCGCCGGGGGCAGTCAGGCCCTGTTTTTCAAGGTGAATACCTTTGGCGAGGAGGCGTTTCTGGACACCCTGGCCAGGGTGGTGGATACGCTGTAAGGGGGATTGGCGATGAAAACGCTGACCGTGGCCCTGCCGGGCCGGGAATACGGTATTTTAATTGAGCGCGGCCTGCTCTCCCAGACGGGGGAACGCGTTCGGGCTGTCTGCCCCAGGGCAAAAAAGCTCTTTGTGGTCACTGATTCCAATGTCGGCCCACTCTATGGCCAGCGGCTGCTGGCCAGCCTTTCAGCAGCGGGCTTCGCGTCCCGCATGGTCTCCATCCCCGCCGGAGAGGCAAGCAAAAATCCTTCACAGCTTTTTACTCTCTGGGAGAACATGATGGAATTTGGCCCCACCCGCACCGACGGGGTAGTGGCCCTGGGCGGCGGTGTGGTAGGAGACCTGGCGGGCTTCGCCGCCGCCACCATCCTCCGGGGGGCGGCCTTCGTGCAGATCCCCACCACCCTGCTGGCTCAGGTAGACAGCAGCGTAGGGGGGAAGGTGGCGGTGGACCTGAAGCACGGCAAAAACCTGGCCGGAGCCTTCTACCAGCCCAAGCTGGTCCTCATGGACCCAGACGCACTGGACACCCTGGACCTTCCTCAGTTCATGGACGGCATGGCGGAGGTGGTGAAATACGGCTGCATCTGGAACGCCGAATTTTTCGATTTCCTCACCGCCCGCCCCTCCCGCGAAGCGCTGATGGCGGACATTGAACATATTTTGTATACCTGCTGCGATATAAAACGCCAGGTGGTCGTCGAGGATGAGCTGGACACCGGCCTGCGGATGATTCTGAACTTTGGCCACACCCTGGGGCACGCCTATGAGCTGGCGGGGCATTATGTGGAATGGAGCCACGGTGAAGCGGTATCGGCGGGTATGTGCGCGGCGGCGAAGCTGGGCGTTTCACTGGATGTCACGCCCTTGGACATCCCCCGGAAGATCGGGGACGCGCTGGCGGCTTTGGGCCTGCCCACATCGATCCGCTGCACTGCCGGGGACTATGCCGCCGCCATCGGCCTGGACAAGAAGGGGGCAGGGGCGGATATCGCCCTCATCCTGCTGGACCGGATCGGCCACGCCGTCCCCTATAAGATCTCCAAAAATGATCTGTTAGAGCTGTTGAAAGTCCTCTGAACGGAGGTATATTTATGGATATCACCATCACCCCGGCCAAATTATCCGGACACGTCACACCGCCCCCCAGCAAATCCCAGGCCCACCGCCTGCTCATCGCCGCCGCCCTGGCGGAAGGGGAGAGCGTCATTTCCAACGTGGCCTTTTCCCAGGACATCGAAGCCACCATCCGCTGCCTGGAGGAGCTGGGGGCACGGTTCGATATAGACGGCCCCACCGTCACCGTCCACGGTATGGGGGCCAACGCCATGTCGCCCCTGCGCCGCATGGCCTACCCCCATCTGGACTGCGGGGAAAGTGGTTCTACTTTACGCTTTCTCATCCCCATCGCCCTTGCGGTGCGGGGCGGTGGGATCTTTACGGGCCGGGGACGGCTGATGGAGCGGCCCCAGAAGCCCTACTTCGGCCTGTTCGACGAGAAAAGCATCTTTTACGAGCAAAAGGACGGCGTGCTCACCGTATCCGGTCTGCTCACACCGGGCGTTTACCGGCTCCCCGGCGACGTGTCCTCCCAGTTTTTCACCGGACTGCTGTTTGCCCTGCCCCTGCTGGACGGTCCCTCCGCCATCATCCCCACCACGCCCCTGGAGAGCGAGGGCTATATCCAGATGACCCTCCAGGCTATGGCCCAATTCGGGGTGGAGATGCCCGCCACCCTGTCCCTGCCCCCCCAGTACCATCCCCAGGGAAACCAGACCTACCGCGCCGCCAATGCCGCAGTGGAGGCGGACTGGTCCCAGGCGGGCTTCTGGTATGCGGCAAGGTTTCTGGGAAACCTGGTGGAGCCCGCCGGTCTGGACCTCAATTCCGCCCAGGGCGACAGCATCATCACATATCACACGCAGGAGCTGTCCAAACCGGGAAACGCAGAGATCGACGTATCTGGCTGTCCCGACCTGGTCCCCCCGTTAGCCGTCATGGCGGCGCTCCGGGCGGGCCAGACCACCCGCCTGACCAACGCCGCCCGCCTGCGCATCAAGGAGAGCGACCGTTTGGCCTCCGTCACGGCGGTGCTCAACGCCTTGGGCGCGAACGTGGAGGAAGGCCCGGACTTTCTCACCATCCGTGGAAAGGAGCTGCTGCGCGGCGGCGTGAGCGTGGACAGCCACAACGACCACCGTATCGCTATGATGGCGGCGGTCGCCGCCACCCGCTGTGAGGGGCCTGTCACGGTGTTGGGCGCGGAGTGCGTAGCGAAATCCTACCCGGATTTCTGGGAGGAGTACGAACGGCTGGGCGGGAAAATCCTGAAAGGTGCGTGAAGCCATATGGAAGCAATCAAATTAGTGATTCCCACCGAGGAATATTTAGACCAGGTGTGGGCCTACCGCCAGGAGTGCCGGGAGGCGGACAGCTCCATGGACGGCTGCGGCCCCCTGCGGTCCAGCAAAAGCAAGGAGCAGTGGCTGGCGCACGTCCGCGCGTATATGGACCCCGCCACCGTCCCGGAAGGGAAGGTGCAGGCTACCCAATTTCTGTCCATTCGGGAATCGGACGGCAGGGTGGTGGGGATGCTCCAGGCGCGGCATTACTTCAACGAGTATTTAGAGAAGTACGCAGGCCACATCGGCTACTCCATCCGGCCTGATGAACGCCGGAAAGGCTATGGAACAGAACAGCTCCGTCTGGCCCTGACTTTTTGCAAGGAGGAGCTGGAACTTGACCGGGTGCTCATTACCTGCAAGAGCGGCAACGAGGGGAGTCGCCGGACCATCCTGTCCTGCGGCGGCGTATATGAGAATCCCCTCCACGAGCCGAATGAGGACATCGACCTGGAGCGCTATTGGATCGCCCTGTAACTGTATACAAGGAGTTATGATGCCATGAAATATTCCATCTTCGGCGAATCCCACGGCCCTGTCATCGGCGTGGTCTTGGAGGGCGTCCCCGCCGGGTTAGAGTTGGATTTAGATGCCATCCGTTTCGATCTGGCCCGCCGCGCCCCCGGCAAAAGCGCCCTGTCCACCGCCCGCAAAGAGGCGGACGAGCC